>JBIJDO010000037.1:0-12989 GCA_044344105.1 Tabrizicola sp. | reverse complement strand
GGACATCGCCCCCACCCTCGACGGCCTCGCCTTCACCCCCCTGTCCCGCAGCAGCTTTGACTCCACCAGCGCGGAACGCCGCCTCTGCGACCTTTTCCAGGTTGCCTCTCTCGATGCCTTCGGGACCTTCGACCGGGCCGAGGTCTCGGCGATGGGTGCCGTCGTCGACTACCTCCATCTCACCCAGCGCGGGCGGATGCCGCTCCTGCGCCCCCCGGTCCGCGAAGCATCGGGCGCCGCGATGCAGATCGACGCGGCGACCCGCCGCAACCTCGAACTGACGCAGGCCCTCTCCGGTGGCCGCGAGGGTTCCCTCCTCGCCGCCATCGACCGCACCGTCACCGCCGGTGGCGCGCGGCTTCTGGAGCGCCGCCTTTCCGCCCCCTCCCTCGACCTTCATACGATCCACGCAAGGCAGGCCGCCCTCGACCATCTCCTTGAAGCCCCCTCCCACCGCGACCAACTGCGCGAGGCGCTGCGACGCGTCCCCGACATCGACCGCGCCCTCTCCCGCCTCGCCCTCGACCGCGACGGCCCCCGCGACATGACCGCGATCCGCGCCGGTCTGGAGCAAGCAGACCGGATCGCAGCGCTTCTGGAAAACGCGCCGGACCTGCTGAGGGAGGCTGCCAAGGCTCTGGTCGGGCATTCGGATCTTGTCGCGCTTCTGACGGCTGCCCTGGTCGCCGAACCGCCACTCCTCACGCGGGACGGCGGCTACATCGCGCCCGGCTTCGACCCCGAACTTGACGACACCCGGAGCCTGCGCGACGAGGGCCGGGGCGTCATTGCCCGGATGCAGGCCGAGTATGTCGAGACCGCCGGCATCCAGAGCCTGAAGATCAAGCACAACAACGTGCTGGGTTATTTCATCGAGACGACCACGACGCATGAAGACCGGATGCGTGCGAACCCTCAGCTTTTCATCCATCGCCAGACCACCGCCGGTCAGGTGCGGTTCACCACTCTCGCCCTCAGCGACCTTGAAACCCGCATCCTGAACTCTGCCAACCACGCGCTGGAGATCGAAAAGCGGCACTACGCCGCCTTGAAGGCGCAGATCCTCGATCATTCGGCCCCAATCGCCCTTGCCGCCCGGGCCCTGGCCGAGATCGACCTTGCCGCCGCCTTTGCCGATCTATCCGCCGAGGAAGGCTGGTGCGCACCCGAGGTGGACGACAGCCGCGCCTTTCAGGTTGCCGATGGTCGTCACCCGGTTGTCGAACGCGCCCTGCGACGCGACGGGCAACCCTTTGTCGCCAACGACTGCGCCTTGACCGAAAGGGACACCCCGGCGATCTGGCTCTTGACCGGCCCGAACATGGCCGGGAAATCCACCTTTCTCCGCCAGAACGCCCTTATCGCCCTTCTGGCCCAGACAGGCTCCCACGTCCCCGCCACGTCAGCCCGCATCGGCCTTGTCTCGCAACTGTTCAGCCGGGTCGGGGCTTCGGACGACCTCGCGCGCGGCCGGTCGACCTTCATGGTCGAGATGGTGGAAACCGCCGCCATCCTGAACCAGGCCGACGACCGCGCGCTGGTGATTCTGGATGAGATCGGGCGCGGGACGGCGACCTATGACGGGCTGTCGATTGCCTGGGCCACGCTGGAGCATATGCACGAGGTCAACCGCTGTCGCGGGCTGTTCGCCACGCATTACCACGAGATGACCGCGCTGGCGGGAAAGTTGACTGGCGTTTCGAATGCGACGGTGGCGGTGAAGGAGTGGGAAGGCGAGGTCATCTTCCTGCACGAAGTACACGAGGGCGCTGCCGACCGTAGTTACGGCGTGCAGGTCGCGCGGCTGGCCGGGCTGCCGCCTTCGGTGATCGAGCGGGCCAAAGTGGTGCTGGAAGCGCTGGAGAAAGGCGACCGTGAAGGGGGCAAGCAGGCGACGCTGATCGACGACCTCCCGCTCTTCCGCGCTGCACCCCCACCGCCCTCGCCACAGAAGCAAAAGACCTCAGTAGTGGAAGAGCGGCTGAAGGACATCCACCCGGATGAGTTGACCCCGATGGAAGCCCTCCGATTGATCTACGAGTTGAAGTCATCTCAGGGGTAGTGATTGCCCACATCTGGTGGTCCATCAACCAGATTCCACACGCTATCGTGGCTTGAGATGAAGAAATGACTCGACTCCAAGACGAATCTCTGGATTCGATAAGGAGTGCCCACCGGCCAGTGGACACCCCTTGACTGCCGTAGACGGGCAGCTGTCCTTATCAGACACCGCGATCATCGCGGTTTGAGCTGAATCCGTCAAGCATGATGCGGCGTCCTCCTCGAATCCGGCAATGGTGCCGGGGGCGAGACTTTGACGATGGAGTAATGCCAACATGTACTTCGAGATCTACTACGAAGGTTTTCAAGGCTGGCGTTGGACGCTGTTCGCAGCAAACCACAAGAAGATTGCCAACTCTGGAGAAGGCTACATCAACAAGGCCGACGCGCTCAGCGCGATTGGGCTGGTGAAGGCCTCTGCAAACGCCCCGGTGCGGGAACGCACGGCGGCCTGAAACTGAGAGCGGGCGGCCCAAAAGCCGCCCCTCTTTACCCATTTGTATTCGACGACACTCCGACCTGCGCCGGACGCAGCAGGCGGTCGAACAGCATGAAACCTTCGGTCGCGACCTGAATGATCTGCCCGGCCTTCGTCCCGGGCAGCGGAGCCTCGAACATCGCCTGATGCAGCTGCGGGTCAAACTGGTCCCCGACAGCGGGAGAGATCATCGTGATCCCGTGCTTGGTCATCACATTGGTCAGCTCACGCAGGGTCAGCTCCACCCCTTCGATCAGCGCTGCGCTGGCCGCGCGGCTTTCTTCGGGGATCGCCTGAATGGCGCGGTTCAGGTTGTCGTAGACCGGCAGAAGATCGCGGGCGAGGCGGGTGCTGCCGTACATTTCGGCTTCCTTGCGGTCGCGGTCGGCACGTTTGCGGGCGTTCTCCGCATCGGCCAGCGCCCGCATGAACCGGTCGCGCATGTCGTCGCGTTCGGCGCGGAGCGTCTCAATCTCGTCGGCGTCGATCGTCGTCTCAACCTCTTCCAGCTCCACCTCTGGCGAAGCGGCTTCTTCCTGCGGCATTCTTCCGTCCTTCTTGTCACCCCTTGCCGCGGTCAGAGACCAGGCGGCCCACCAGCTGGGCGGTGTAATCGACAATCGGCACGATACGGCCATAGTTCAGCCGGGTCGGACCGATGACGCCCACCGCGCCGATGATTTTCCGATCCGCGTTCATATAGGGAGAAACCACAAGACTTGAACCGGAAAGTGAGAAAAGCTTGTTCTCGGACCCGATAAAAATGCGCACACCTTCGCCGGTTTCGGTGAGCGTGAGAAACTCGGCGATGTCGCGCTTGCGCTCAAGATCATCGAAGAGCACGCGGATGCGGTCGATCTCCATCTGATCGGCGGCGCTGTCGATCAGATTGGCGCGGCCGCGCACGATCAGGCGTTCGGACGATTCGCCCGGATTTTCCCAAAGCGCCAGACCGCTGTCGACCATCTCGCGGGCAAGCGTGTCGATTTCCTGCCGGCGAAGCGCGATCTGCGTGGCAACGCTGCTGCGGAGTTCGGACAGGGTCCGGCCTTCGGCAAGGGCGTTCAGGAAATTGGCGGCCTCGCGCATGGAGGAGGGGGTCTGGCCCTGCGGCGGCACGAAAACGCGGTTCTCGACCTGTCCATCGGCGAAAACCAGAACGACAAGCGCCCGGTCCGGGGCAAGGCTGACAAATTCGATATGGCGGATCGGGGCTTCGTGCTTTGGCGCAAGGACCACGCTGGCCCCCCGCGTGATGACCGACAGGGCGGCACCGACCTTGTCGAGAAGCGTGCCGACATCCGGGTCATTGATGCCAAGCGTGGCGTCGATCCGTTCCTGGTCTTCCGGCGCAACGGTGCCGATTTCCAGCAGGCTGTCGACGAACATCCGTAGACCCACCTGCGTCGGCACCCGGCCGGCCGAGACATGCGGGCTGTCCAGAAGGCCAAGATACTCCAGGTCCTGCATGACATTGCGGACCGTCGCTGCCGAGACCTTTTCGGACAGGCTGCGCGTCAGGGTGCGCGACCCGACCGGCTCACCAGAGGTCAGATAGCCTTCGACCACCCGGCGGAACACCTCGCGCGTGCGGTCGTTCATGTCGGACAGAATCGGCGGCGTCGTCGTCATGGGAATCGGGGTTGCATCCTTTGCCCTTGGTTGCATATGTGGCCGTGAATTGGCGAAAGGTCCGGTCATGCGTCCGTCAGGCAGAAAGCTAAGCGATCTTCGGGCGGTTTCAATCGAAACCGGCGTGATGAGGCATGCCGAAGGCTCATGCCTGATCAGGATGGGCGAAACCCATGTGCTGTGTTCGGCCACGATCGAGGACAAGGCCCCGCCATTTCTGAAGAACACCGGCCAAGGCTGGGTGACGGCGGAGTACGGGATGTTGCCGCGCGCGACTAACTCGCGCACGAGGCGTGAGGCGGCAGCGGGCAAGCAGTCGGGCCGGACACAGGAAATTCAACGGCTTATCGGGCGGTCCTTGCGCGCAGGGGTGGACCGGCAGGCGCTGGGGGAACGGCAGATCGTGGTCGACTGCGATGTGATCCAGGCCGATGGTGGCACGCGCTGCGCGTCGATCACCGGCGGCTGGGTTGCGCTGCGCCTTGCGGTCAGCAAGCTGCTGGCCTCGGGCGTGATCGTCTCTGACCCGATGCTGGACCATGTTTCGGCGGTGTCCTGCGGGATCTATGCCGGTCAGCCCGTCCTTGACCTCGACTACCCCGAGGATTCGGCGGCCGGCACCGACGGCAACTTCGTCATGACCGGCGCAGGCAAGCTGATCGAGGTGCAGATGTCCGCCGAGGGCTCCGCCTTCAGCCAGGACGAACTTCTGCAGCTCCTTGACCTTGCCCGTGCGGGCAATGCTGCCCTGGTCGTCGCCCAGAAAGCGGCGCTGGGGATCTGATGCTCAGGCGCGGGGATCGCCTTCTGGTCGCCACGCACAACCGTGGCAAGCTGGAAGAGATCGCCGATCTTCTGCGCCCTTTCGACGTGACGGTCGTGGGTGCCGGAGACCTTGGCCTGCCTGAACCGGAAGAGACCGAGACCAGCTTCATCGGCAATGCCCGCCTGAAGGCGCATGCTGCCGCCAGGGCTTCCGGCCTGATCGCTCTCGCCGACGACTCCGGCCTCGCGGTCGACGCCCTGAACGGCGCACCGGGTGTATTTACAGCCGACTGGGCCACCACGTCGAAGGGCCGCGACTTCATCGTCGGGATGGAGCGCGTCCGGGGCGAGCTGGAGGCCATCCGTGCGCCCGAGCCCCGTACCGCGCAGTTCTGCTGCACCCTCGTACTTGCCGCGCCAGATGGCCAGGACCTTGTCTTTGAAGGAAAATCCTTCGGTTGCCTCGTCTGGCCCGGTCGCGGCGACCAGGGTCACGGCTTCGACCCGATCTTCCTGCCCGACGGCCATGCCCAGACTTTTGGCGAGATGGACCGCTGGGAAAAGAACCGCCTGTCCCACCGCGCCGACGCCTTCCAGAAACTCGTCTCCGCGTTGTTCCCGTAGATGGACGCCACGCCTTACGATGACTGGCGCCACGCGGGGTTCGGCCTGTATATACACTGGCCCTTCTGCCAGTCGAAATGCCCTTATTGCGACTTCAACAGCCATGTCGCAGCCCGCGTTGACCAGTCGCGTTGGCTGCGCGGGTTCGAGGCCGAGATCGATCGGGTCGG
Organism: Tabrizicola sp.; assembly: GCA_044344105.1. Classification (GTDB taxonomy): domain Bacteria; phylum Pseudomonadota; class Alphaproteobacteria; order Rhodobacterales; family Rhodobacteraceae; genus Tabrizicola. The sequence goes on along the minus strand of JBIJDO010000037.1, from coordinate 7,259 downwards.
CGCATTGACCGAGGGCCGCATCCTCAACACCGTCTTCTTCGGCGGTGGCACGCCCTCCCTGATGGATGCCGCCACGGTCCAGGGCATCCTTGACCGCGTCCGAAGCACTTGGACGCTTGCGAACGACATCGAGATCACCCTTGAGGCCAACCCAGGCTCGGTGGAGGCCGCCCGGTTCGAGGGCTATGCCAAGGCCGGGGTCAACCGGGTTTCCCTTGGAATCCAATCGCTTGACCCCGACGATCTTCGCCGCCTTGGTCGGATGCACTCTGTCGAGGAGGCTGCAAAGGCCATCGCCATTGCGCAGTCAGCCTTCGATCGCGTCTCGATCGACCTGATCTATGCCCGCCAGCACCAGACGCTGTCCGCCTGGCACGACGAGCTGCGCCGCGCTCTGGACTTCGGCACTTCGCACCTTTCGCTGTACCAGTTGACGATCGAGGATGGCACCGTCTTCGGTCAGATGCACGGCAAGAAACTCCTGAAGGGCCTGCCCGGCGAAGACCTTTCGGCCGACATGTTCGAGCTGACGCAAGCGATCACCCGCGATGCCGGTCTTCCCGCCTACGAAGTGTCGAATCACGCCCGCCCCGGCGACGAATCACGCCACAACCTGATCTACTGGCGCATGGGCGATTACGCAGGCATCGGACCCGGTGCCCACGGCCGAGTCACCCTCGATTCGGCCCGATTCGCGACCGAGGCGGTACGCCAGCCGACCCCCTGGCTTGACCGGACCCTCGCGCTGCCCGGCTCTGCCGAGACCCGTGAGCGGCTGTCACCAGAAGATCGTGCCGCCGAGTATCTGATGTTCGCCATGCGTCTGAAAGAGGGCGCGTCTCTCGCTCGCTTCGAGGCGCTCGCCCGCAAGCCCCTTTCTGAAACCGCCCTTGGCGAGATGACGGATCTTGGCTTCCTGCTTCTGGACGGCGACACCGTCCGCACCACCGAGTCCGGCGTCATTGTGCTGAACGGCGTCCTGCGCGCCTTGCTTGCAGACCGTCAAACCGCCCGCTGATCAGTCTTCATCTGGTAGCTGCGAAAGGATCCGACACAACCTGTCGAGTTCATCGAGTGAGGCGTAGCGGATCACCAGCTCTCCGCTCTCGCCGCCGGAGCCATGCTCGATCCGGACCGGCATCCTGAGATTGGCCGAAAGATCCCCCTCGAGCGCCCGCGTGTCCGCGTCCTTGTCCGGACCTCTCACGGGTTTCGGCGCCGAGCGCTTGGCCGCATCCTGCGCCTTCATCAGTTTCTCGGTGTCCCGAACCGAAAGCCCCCCGGCCACGATCTGCGCTGCGAGGTCTGCAGCCTTCGGGCTGCCGATCAGCGCCCGCGCGTGACCCGCCGAAAGCTGTCCGTCCCGCACCAGATCCTGCACGTCGGCAGGAAGCGTCAGCAGCCGCAACAGGTTCGCCACATGGCTGCGGCTCTTGCTCAGCGCCTCGGCGAGCTTTTCCTGCGTGTGGCCGAATCGGGTCATCAGTTGCCGGAACCCCAGCGCCTCTTCAATGGCGTTCAGGTCGGCGCGCTGGATGTTCTCGATGATCGCGACCTCCAGCACTTCGCTGTCGCTAAGGTCCCGGACGACAACGGGAACTTCGTGCAGTTGCGCCAGTTGCGCCGCGCGCCAGCGCCGCTCGCCGGCGACAATTTCATAGACATCGCGCCCCGGCTTCCGCCGCACGATCAGCGGCTGGATCACACCTTTCTGCCGAATCGAATCGGCCAGGCTGTCAAGTTCGTCCTTCTTGAAATCCAGCCGCGGCTGCTGCGGATTGGGCTCCAGCTTGTCGACCGGCAGATGCATCTCGGCCTTGCGCGCGCCAGACACCTGATCCGGCCCCGCAAGATGCACATCGGCCATCAGCGCCGAAAGACCCCGCCCCAGCCCGCGTTTTTCGATCTTGCTGCTCATGCTCAAACCTCTGAAAATACCGGGGTTTTCCGCCGGTCCGCGATTTCCTTGGCCAGGGCGCGATAGGCCTCTGCCCCCTTCGACGCCGTGTCGTAGGTCAGCACCGGCAGCGCGTAGGACGGCGCCTCGCTGATTCGCACGTTGCGCGGGATCGTCGTCTTCAACACCAGATCGCCCATGTTGGCCCGGGCGTCCGCCTCGACCTGCGCTGTCAACCTGTTGCGGCGATCGTGCATGGTCAACACAACCCCTTCGATCCGCAGGCCAGGATTGGCGGAGCGTCGCACGTCGCGAATCGTCAGCATCAGCTGCGACAGGCCCTCCAGCGCGAAGAACTCACATTGCAGCGGCACCAGCACCGAATCGCAGGCGACCAGGGCGTTGATCGTCAGCAGGCTCAGCGCCGGCGGACAGTCGATCAGGATGTAGTCGAAGCCGTAGCGGTCCATCTCGGGCCGCCGCAGCGCGTCATGCAGCAGGAAGCTGCGCCGGTCGTTCGACACGATGTCCAGATCGGCCGAGGACAGGTCTGCGTTCGCAGGAATGATCCGTACATTGGCCAGGCCGGTGTCGATCACAACATCCTGTAGATCGGCACCATCGACGATCAAGTCATAGCTGGTCTTCTTCCGCGCATCCGGCCTGATCCCCAGCCCGGTTGACGAGTTTCCTTGCGGATCGATGTCGGCCAGAAGCACCTTGTGACCAAGTTCGGCCAGCCCGGCAGCCAGGTTGATGGCGGTTGTCGTCTTTCCCACTCCGCCTTTCTGGTTGGCGAGCGCCAGAATGCGAGGGCGTGATCCATCAATTCTGCCTTGCAAGATCGACCTTTCCAATCACCAGAATGGCGGCTTCGGCGTCCGACAGACTTGCTTTCGCGTCAACCACGAAATTCCATTCGCGTCGCGCGGCAGCGATTTCCTCGCGATAGCGCAGACCCTTCGGGAACAGCGCGATGCCCGTTGGGCGCAGATGACAATGGGCGTAGCGCAGAAGTTCGGACAGCGGGGCAAGCGCGCGCGCCGACAGCACGTCAGCCTCAAGCGGATCAAGCGATTCGACGCGCGCGCTGCGGACGGAAAGATCCAGCCCCAGCGTCTGCGCGGCCTGTCGCAGGAAGGTCGCCTTGCGAAGGTCCGACTCAACCAGCGAAAACCGAAGCTCGGGCCGCGCCTCGCGCGCAAGCACCGCGAGCACGACTCCGGGAAATCCGCCGCCAGAGCCCAGGTCGACCCAGTGCCGCGCATCCGGCGGGCAGCACCGGAAAAGTTGAGCAGAATCAGAAATGTGCCGCGCCCACAGTTCTGGCAGGGTTGCCTTGCCGACCAGATTGATCGTCGTATTCCAGCGACGCACAAGCGCTTCGAAGGCTTCCAGCGTCGAGAATGTTTCACGTGAAACATTCTGGCCGCCCACTTCAAGCGTCATCGATCCACTCATCCCGCAAGGCGCTCCGCCGGTTTGCGCAGATGCGCGAGCAACAGCAGCAGTGCGGCGGGCGTGACGCCTTCGATTCGCGAGGCCTGCAGAATCGTCTCCGGCCTTGCGTGGCCAAGCTTCTGCTTAAGCTCATTCGACAGCCCGGAAATCCGCACATAGTCGAAATCCTGCGGGATGCGTTGCGTTTCCTGGCGGCGCAACTCAGCGACCTCTCTGGCCTGCCGGGAGGAATACTGATCGTAGGTCGAATCGATCTGCAGTTGGGTCAGAAGATCACGGTCCAACATCTGGTAGGCAGGAAGGGCGTCCGCAACGACATCCAGATCCATCCCCGGCAGCGCCAACGCTTCATATGCGGAGCGCCTGCCCCCGTCGCGGCTGACCGGAATGCCCATATCGTTCAGGGCTTTCGGCCCCATCAGGACTTCCGACAGGACCGACCGTCCCGTCTCCAGCGCCGCGAGTTTCGTCTCGAAAGCCGCTCGTCTCCCCTCGGAAACACAGCCCGCCGCCATGCCCAGCGGCGTCAGCCGCCGGTCTGCATTGTCCGCCCGCACGGTCAGCCGGAACTCGGCGCGCGAGGTGAACATGCGGTAGGGCTCCGTCACGCCGCGCGAGGTCAGATCATCAATCATCACGCCGATGTAGGACCCGGTCCGACTAAACTCCACCGGCGCAGCACCCCTAGCAGATGCGGCGGCGTTCAGCCCGGCTACAACACCTTGCGCTGCCGCTTCCTCATAGCCCGTCGTCCCGTTGATCTGGCCCGCGAAATACAGGCCCGGCACGGCTTTGGTTTCCAGCGTCTGGCTCAGGCTCCGCGGGTCGAAGTAGTCGTATTCGATGGCATAGCCCGGCTGGAGAATCACCGTCTGCTCCAGCCCGCGAATCGTGCGGATGTAGGCGTGCTGAACTTCTTCGGGCAGCGAGGTCGATAGCCCGTTCGGATAGACCGTGTGGTCGTCCAACCCCTCCGGCTCCAGGAAAACCTGGTGCGAGCTCTTGTCGGCGAAGCGCACGACCTTGTCTTCGATCGAAGGGCAATAGCGCGGACCGACGCCTTCGATATGGCCACCATACATGGCAGAGCGACCCAGGTTGTCCCGCACGATCTGGTGGGTAGCCTCGGAAGTATGCGTGATTCCGCAGGAAATCTGCCGGGCGACGGGCGTCCGGTTCAGGAAGGAAAACATCGCCGGGGCATCGTCACCGGGCTGGCTTTCCAGTTGGGACCAGTCAATCGTCCGACCGTCCAGCCGGGGCGGTGTCCCGGTTTTCAGCCGACCCACCGGCAGGGCCAGCTCGCCCAATTGCGCCGCCAGCACCCGTGAAGGCGAATCGCCCATGCGCCCGCCCGGCATCTGGCGGTCACCGATATGGATGACCCCGTTCAGAAAGGTCCCCGCCGTCAGCACGACACGCCCAGCCGACAGGACCGCACCCGAGGCCAGCACGACACCCCGAACCACGCCGCCCGCCAGCGACAGTTGCACGACTTCGCCTTCGATGATCGTCAGGTCCGTCTGCCGCGACAGCTCGCGCTGCATCGCATGGCGATAGAGACGCCGGTCGATCTGCGCGCGCGGACCCTGCACGGCCGGACCCTTGCGACGGTTCAGGAGCCGGAACTGGATGCCGGCCATGTCGGCCATCAGCCCCATCACGCCGTCCAGAGCATCGATTTCGCGGACAAGATGGCCCTTGCCCAGGCCGCCGATCGCCGGATTGCAGGACATGGCACCGATCGCTTCCACGCGCAGCGTCACCAGGGCCGTTGCGGCACCCATCCGGGCAGCAGCGGCGGCGGCCTCGACCCCGGCGTGCCCGCCGCCGATCACGATGACATCGTAGTGTTTCACGTGGAACATTCCCTACTTGCCGATGCAGAAGCTGGCGAAGATCTCACCGAGCAGATCGTCGACATCCACCCGGCCGATCAGCGAATCCAGCGCGCGTACCGCCTGCCGCAGATGCTCCGCCGCAATCTCGACACGCGAGTCGGGTCTTACCACCTCTGCCCGTGACTCGGCCAGAGCGGCAATCGCTGTTGTAACCGCCACCCGATGCCGTTCCCGCACCAAAGCGCCAGCGGACCCCACACGACCCTGCAGGATCGCACCGATGTGGGCCATAAGTTCGGGCACTCCCGCTCCGGTCTTTCCGGAAACCGCGAGCCCGAGACTACCCGGTATTGTGTCTGCCTTGCCTTGGACCACAAGATCATCTTGCGCAGGCTGCAGCCCGGGCACCGGGGACCCATCCATCAGGAACAGGCGAAGATCCGCTGCTTCGGCCCGCATCAAGGCGCGGTCGATCCCCGCCTGTTCCAGGCGATCATCGGTGTCCCGCAGGCCCGCCGTGTCCAGAAAGGTCACCGGCAGACCGGCAATCTCCATCCGGACCTCGATAACGTCCCGCGTCGTTCCGGCAATCTCCGAAGTGATCGCCGCCTCCCGTCCCGCCAGCTGGTTCAACAGCGTCGACTTGCCCGCATTCGGCGCACCCACGATGGCCACCTCGAACCCGTCGCGGATCCGTTCCGCCGACTGAACCCCCGCCGCCTCATGCCCGAGGTCCGCGATCAGCCCGTCGATCAGGGTCAGCACTTCGGGCAGGACGTCCACCGGAATGTCTTCATCGGCGAAATCAATCGTGGCTTCCAGCAAAGCCCCCGCGCGGATCAGGTTGTGGCGCCAGCCTTCAACCTTGCGGCCCACCGAACCGGACAGCATCCGAACCGCCTGCCGCCGCTGGACCTCGGTTTCCGCGTCGATTAGGTCGGCGAGGCCCTCGACCTGCGCCAAATCCAGCATGCCGTTTTCCAGCGCGCGGCGGGTGAATTCGCCCGGCTCGGCCAGCCGCAAGCCGGGCTGGTCCGACAGCGACCGCAGCACGGCCCCCACGACCGCAGGGCCGCCGTGGCAGTGCAGCTCGACCACCGCTTCGCCGGTGAAGCTCGCGCCCTCGGCAAAGGTCAGAACCAGCGCCTCGTCCAGAAGCTCGTCCTTCCAGACCAGCCGCCGCAACCCGGCCATGCGCGCCGCCGGCAACGTGCCGCAGAGCACCGATCCGGCAGCAAACGCTTCCGGTCCCGACACACGAACCACGGCAAGGCCGGACCGGCCCCGCGCCGTGGCGAGGGCATAGATCGTGTCCATCGCCGCCGCCTTGTCAGGTGTTCATCGACTCGAAGAAGTCCGCGTTGGACTTGGTCTGCTTCAGCTTGCCGATCAGGAACTCGATGGCATCCGTGGTGCCCATCGGGTTCAGGATGCGGCGCAGGACATAGGTCTTCTGCAGGTCCATCTTGTCGACCAGGAGGTCCTCTTTCCGGGTGCCGGATTTCAGGATGTCCATCGCCGGGAAGACGCGCTTGTCGGCGACCTTGCGGTCGAGCACGATTTCGCTGTTTCCCGTGCCCTTGAATTCTTCGAAGATCACCTCGTCCATCCGGCTGCCGGTGTCGATCAGGGCCGTCGCGATGATGGTCAGCGACCCGCCTTCCTCGATGTTCCGGGCAGCGCCGAAGAACCGCTTCGGGCGTTGCAGCGCGTTGGCATCCACGCCACCAGTCAGCACTTTGCCCGAGGATGGGACGACCGTATTGAACGCGCGGCCCAGGCGGGTGATCGAATCGAGAAGGATCACCACGTCGCGCTTGTGTTCGACCAGGCGCTTGGCCTTTTCGATCACCATTTCCGCCACCGCGACGTGTCGCGTCGCCGGTTCGTCGAAGGTCGAGGAGACGACCTCGCCCTTGACCGACCGCTGCATGTCGGTGACTTCCTCGGGGCGTTCATCGATCAGGAGGACGATCAGATAGCACTCCGGATGGTTGGTCGCGATGGAATGCGCGATGTTCTGCAACAGAACGGTCTTGCCGGTCCGCGGCGGGGCCACG
>JBIJDO010000305.1:0-4117 GCA_044344105.1 Tabrizicola sp. | reverse complement strand
GAACAGTTGCTTTAAATCCGATATAATAAACGGTTTCTGCATAAGCGGTCTGCGCTGAAACCGCTCGGGCAGGACGGACCGGTCATATCCAGAAGCGAATACGAATGGGATGCCGCGCTCGGCAAGAATGTCGGCAACTGGAAATACAAGCTGTCCGCCAAGGTTGACGTCAAGGAACGCAAAATGCAACGGCGACGTCTCGGCCGCAAGTTTAAGCGCTAGCTTCAGCGTGCCGGCTGGTCCAACAATAGAAACGGGTTCGGAGGCCATTTCCTCACAGATGTCCATCGCGACAATGTACTCATCATCCACCACCAAAAGAGAATAATGTCTCCGTTTCGAGTCGCTGTCGATATGGCCGGAGGTCTGTGATCGTTCCGGCATGCCCCAGCCCCGCGAGTTTGAACAAATGAAAACGCACGACCTAAGGAACGGTTCCGTTCACATCAAAAGATTCAGGCAATTCCCCCAAGACAGCCCGCCTCCTTGGACGCGGCCGCACTGGCCGTCGCGGTATGGACCTCGCTGCCAAATGTGGCGCTGTCGATGTGCTGCTAGGGTGCCGGGGCCACTCCGTCTGAGGCGGCGGGCGTTGCTACCCGGTCGGTCTCCACCGGCGCATCGGTCACGCGACCATCGGCGGCAGAAACGCGCCAGACCGTGTTGCCCGCATCATCGGCGATAAGGAGCGCGCCCGTCCCGTCGATGCCAAGACCGACTGGGCGACCGCGGACCTTTTCTTCTTCCGGCAAGAGAAAGCCGGTCACAACATCCACTGCCATACCGGCCGGCCGTCCATTGCTGAAGGGGACGAACGAGACCTTGTAGCCGTTGAACTCGGTGCGGTTCCAACTGCCGCGCTGCCCGACGAACGCGCCGTCGGCATAGGTTTCGGGCAAGGCCGACCCGGCGGCGAACACCAGGCCGAGTGCGGCGACATGGCTGGAAAGCGCATAGTCCGGCTTGATCGCCACCTCGACCAGATCGGGCCGCTGCGGGCGGACTCTTTCGTCCACATACGTTCCAAAATAGCTGTAGGGCCAGCCATAGAAGCCGTCTTCCACAACCGACGTTAGATAATCCGGCACAAGGTTCGGCCCTAGCTCGTCACGTTCGTTGATCACGGCCCAAAGCACTCCCGTGTCGGGGTGGAACGTCAGCCCGTTCGGGTTGCGCAGGCCGGTGGCGAACAGCTTTGACGCTCCGGTTTCCCTGTCGATCTGCCAGATCGCGGCACGGCCCTTCTCGGCCTCGATGCCGTTCTCTGCGACGTTTGAATTCGATCCGACCGACGCATAGAGCATCGTCCCGTCGGGGCTGAGTGCCAGATCCTTGGTCCAGTGGTGATTGAGGGGCCCGCCCGGCAGCGGCGTGACCAGTTTCGGCGCCGCCGTGATTTCGGTGTCACCAAGGGCATAGGGATAGCTGACCACGCCGTCGGCCAGGGCGACATACAGCGTGTCGTCGATCCAGGCGACACCGAAGGGGGAATATAGCCCGGTCAGAAGATCATACCGCTCGTCCACCACGCCGTCGCGGTTGGTGTCGCGCAAAAGCGTGATGAGGTTACTTTCGGCCTGCGGTGCTGACCCGGCACCTGACGCGGCCGCCATGATCCAGCCGCGGATGTAGTCCTTGGGACGGTACTTGGGCTTGCCCTCCGGCGCACGCGACTGCACCACAAGGACATCCCCGTTGGGAAGCGTATGCACCGTGCGCGGATTGACAAGGTCTGTGGCATAGGCGGCAATGACAAGGCCGTCAGCAACCGTCGGGGTTTTGCCTTCGGCCCAGCCGATGACCTCACCAATATTCATGCCGGGCCAGAGGTTTAGGTAGACAGGTTTGGGAAGGGCGGGGTCTGGCCCGATCTGGCTTGTTACGTCAAAATCCTGCGCGGATGCGCCGGAGGCAAGGCACGCCGCAAGTGCAATCCCGGAAAAGAGGCTGGAATGTCGGGGCATAGGGCTCTCCTCTCAAGCGCGGGCGTCGGACTGATACACCAAACGGCGCATGGTGCCGGAAATGCCAAGAAGGACGCAGGTCAGCAGAGACAGTCCGATTCCCCAGGGCATGATCGCCGTCCAGCCGTCGGCGGCATGGACAAGGCTGTTCAGGAACGCCAGGATGAGGATGACCAGATTAAGGATCTTTTCCCACCATACGGGCCGGTGGCGGTAGACCGCCAGGCCAACCAGCCACAGCAGGACGGAAAACCCGCCGCAGATCAGCCCGGCAAGGAGCAGCCACGACGAGAAGTCGCGCCACATTAGGATCGTGGTCCGGACATAGGCCCAGTCGGTGAAAAGCGTCAGCGTGAAGAAGGCCGCTGCAAAATTTGCGAGCGTGGCCTGACCTGGCATCGAAGGCTGGATCGGGCGGCCGCGATAGCTCGACTGGAATGTCATCCTGTTCCCTGTGTGCACGGTCTCACAGTGAAAACGGCGTCACAGCGGAATTGTTCCCGCGCTCTGCAGCAAGGCGACGAGCGGATACTGTTCGCTCTGGTTGCAAAGTCCGGCAAAGAAATGGACACTCGACCTGGTGAGTCGACAATCGAACGCGTCTCGCGAGGGTGCGGCCTACCGCACAGCCGTCCATCGTCCCCTTCCAAGGAAGCACGCAATGAAGATCGATCTGAACGGAAAGCGGGTGCTCGTGGTCGAGGACAATTACCTGATCGCTGGCGAGATTGCCGATCTTCTGCGCAAGGCGAATGCGAACGTGATCGGCCCCTGCGCGACCGTCGGCGACGGAACAGCGCATGCGTCGCAGTGTGACGTCGCTGTCCTTGACGTCGACCTTGGGGGACGCATGGTCTTTCCACTCGCGGACCGACTGATCGACCTTGACGTGCCTTACATCTTTCTGACCGGGTTTGAACCGGATCTGTTGCCGCGTCGTTTTTCGCATGTCGAATGCATTGCCAAGCCGTTCTCGCCGCTGCAGGCAATTCAGCGGTTGGTGAGTCCCGCCCAGCCGGAAGATGCATCAAGCGTTGACCAGCTCATCCCAATTCTGCGCTTGCAAGCCCGCCGCATACTGGTCGACATTCCCGCAGCGGACCGACTGGTCGAAATGACTTTGCTGAGGGCGATCGAACGCGCTGACGCCATGCCGACGGCGAAGGAAGTGGGAGCCTGGCTTGCCGAGATCATGCGGGGGCTGATCACCGAAAGCAGGCGCCACTACTTTAACTGACCTTGCGTCGATCCCCGGCATGCGTCTACGATACACTAGGATCGTGACGGCTCGGCTCGACGTTACAGGATGGGATATCCTGTATCACAAAAGGCGTGGTCGTCGGCAGGGGTTGGAGTCCGGGATGCAGACCAAGCCGACAGGCAAACCAGATGACGATGCGCTGAAGCAGGGCGCTGCGGATATCCTTGCCACAATCCGGGCCGAACCGGTGCCAGACGCGATCTCCCGGCTGGCCGAGCGACTGCAGGCAGAGATTGACGTACGGAACGGCGGCGGGTCGAAGAGGTAGACTCCAGCCTGCAAGCCGGCGTACTTGCTGAAACGTTGGACGTGCGTTGTCCGTTCGGAGCGGGACCATAGCTGCCGGGAACCCATCGGTCCAACTGACGTTGAGACCCCATAACGGGCCTTGGCGGCGAAAATGGACAGGAAATCGAAAACCTACACACTTGCGGAAATGTCGGTGCTTGTCGTGAAGGACGAGAACCTCTTCTACAGCGGACTTGCCAGTGGGCTGCGAGCGTGTGCTGACCCCCGCTCGAGCGCGCGCTCCGGCCCATGATCTCCTTCGACAAGACGGTCGGCTGGCCCTTCGGGCACGGCACTGCCGCCACAGTTATTCGGGGAATGGACTGGTCCGCGACGGAGCTGGGAAAGCCTGCCCAGTGGCCGATGCGGCTGAAACTGTGCGTCGAACTTGTGTTGGTGCAGGGCAACCCGATGGCAGTGTTCTGGGGCGGGAAACTTGCCGCTTTCGGCAACGACGCATTTCTGAAACTCTTCGACCCAACGTACACTGACGTCCCGGGCCTGATCCCGGGAACCGCGTGGCCGTCCCTGCCCGCCGCCGTCCGTGCGGGTCTGGATGCAGCCCTGGGGGGCGAGACCGTAAACCTGTCCCGGCAAACGGTGA
>JBIJDO010000302.1:0-4183 GCA_044344105.1 Tabrizicola sp. | reverse complement strand
TCCTCGGGTGCCACGTCGAATGTCAGATGCTCGGTGATGATCTTGCCCGGCAGGATCCCGATCACCGGCGTCTCGACCCGGTTGCCCCCGGTGCGGAAATCCTGAGGCCCCAGCACCGGAGCCGTCACCGAACGTCTGGCCACCGGCTCCGTCCTCCCCCGCGCGGCAAAGGCCGCATCGTCGGCCACGACGCCCCCCGCCAGGACCAGCGAGGCGTGGCACCCTTCCAGACTGTCGATCACCGCAATATCCGCCCGCTTCCCCGGCGCGATCAGGCCGCGGTCCTTCAGCCCGAAGGCCTCGGCAGCCGACAGCGATGCCGCGCGGTAGACCGCCAGCGGTGCCGCCCCGAGTGAAATCGCCGTCCGGATCATGTGGTCGAGATGCCCGTGCTCAGCGATGTCGAGGGGGTTCCGGTCGTCCGTACACAGACACAGGTAGGGCGAGAAGCGCTCGGTCAGAAGCCCCGCCAGCGCTGCCAAGTCCTTTGACACCGACCCTTCGCGGATCAGGACGCGCATCCCCTTCCGCAGCTTCTCCAGCCCCTCGTCGTAGCTCGTCGCCTCATGTTCCGTCCGAATGCCCGCAGCGATGTATCCGTTCAGGTCCAGACCCCGCAGGAGCGGCGCATGGCCGTCGATGTGGCGGCCCTGGAACGCCTCCAGCTTCTCCATGCACCCCGGATCCTTCATCAGGACACCGGGGTAGTTCATGAACTCTGCCAGCCCGATCACCTTGGGGTGGTCCATGAAGGGCACGAGATCCGAGGCCTGCAACCGCGCGCCCGTCGTCTCCATATGGGTCGAGGGCACGCAGGACGACAGCTGCACCCGCAGGTCGATCACCAGCTGCGCGGCGCAGTCCAGAAAGTACCGGATGCCGGTCACGCCGCAGACATTGGCAATCTCGTGCGGGTCGCAGATCGCCGTCGTCACGCCCCGGGGCGTCACGCAGCGGTCGAACTCGTGCGGGGTCACCAGAGAGCTCTCCACATGCAGATGCGTGTCGATGAAGCCCGGCACCAGCACGCGGCCGGCGACATCGATTTCCCGGCGGCCCGTGTAGCTGCCGAACACCCCGACGATGGTGTCACCGCAGATCGCGACATCCGTCTCGACCAGATCGCCGGTGATCAGGTCGAACACCCGCCCGCCCTTCAGCACCAGATCGGCGGGCACGATGCCCCGGCCCTGATCAATTCTGTCGGTCAACGGCGCTTTCGGCATGGCGTTCTCCTTTCCGATCAGGGAACCTGAAACCGACCGCGGCGTCCAGTGGACACCGCCCTTGCCGGACCGACCCATGCGCCCCCTTCGCGGCATCGCCTTCAAGATCGCCTCTGTCCTGGTCTTCATCGTCATGGCCTCGCTGATCAAAGCGACGGCCGCCCATGTGCCCGCCGGGCAGGCGGTGTTCTTCCGGTCCTTCTTCGCCATCCCGGTGATCGTGGTCTGGCTGGCCTGGCGGCAGGAGCTTCGGACGGGCCTGAAAACCGCACAACCCTTGGGCCATGTCTGGCGCGGCGTGGTCGGAACCCTGGCGATGGGCCTTGGCTTTGCGGGCCTCGGCTACCTGCCCCTGCCCGAGGTCACCGCCATCAGCTATGCCGCACCCCTTCTGACCGTGGTCTTCGCCGCGATGTTCCTGGGCGAGGAGGTCCGCCTTTTCCGCATCTCGGCGGTGGTTCTGGGGCTGGTCGGCGTGCTGATCGTGCTGGCCCCGCGCCTGACGCTGGTGTCCGGTGACGCGGCGGGCCTGGCCGAGGCGCTTGGGGCAACGTTGGTCCTTGGCGGCGCGGTCTTTGCCGCGCTGGCGCAGGTCTTCGTGCGCAAGCTGGTGAACACCGAACAGACCTCGGCCATCGTGTTCTGGTTCTCCGTCACCGCCACGCTTCTGTCGCTGGTCACCCTGCCCTTCGGCTGGGTCTGGCCGACCGTGACCGAAGCCATGCTTCTGATCGGGGCCGGTCTCCTGGGCGGGCTTGGGCAGATCCTCCTGACCTCGTCCTACCGTGAGGCCGATGCCTCGCTGGTCGCGCCCTTCGACTATGCGTCCATGCTGTTCGCGCTGGCGATCGGTTATCTGGTGTTCGACGAATTGCCGACGCTGACCATGCTGGCCGGGGCCGCGATCATCGTCCTTGCGGGCATCCTGATCATCTGGCGCGAGCGGAAGCTGGGCCTGGAGCGCGCCCGCCAGCGCAAGGCGATGACGCCGCAGGGCTGACGGGCGGGCGGTCAGACCGTGTGCAGGTAGAGGTCGAAGTCGACCTCGCTGACCGTCCGCATCACGCGGGAATACTCGGCGGCCTTGATCGCGGTGAAGGTGCGGTGCATGTCCTCGCCCAGCGCGTCGCGCAGAAAGGCCGACCGTTTCGCCGCATCGATGGCCGATCGCCAGTCGGTCGGGATCGCGGCCGCGTCCTCGTCCTCATAGCCGTTGCCGGTGGTTTCCGGGCCGGGGTCGATCTTGCCGTTCAGTCCAAGACGGATGCCCGCCAGCACGGTCGCGGCGACGAGATAGGGGTTCGCATCCACTCCGGCCGGACGATGCTCGATCCGCCGCGCCCTGATGTCGCCCGCCGGAATGCGCAAGGCGACCGAGCGGTTGTTGACCCCCCAGGTCGGGCTGACCGGCGCGTAGGACTGGCTGGCAAAGCGCCGCCAGGAGTTGGCATGCGGTGCGAAGACCAGCATCGATTCGGCCATGGTCTGCTTCAACCCGCCAAGCGCATGCAGGATCAGCGGATTCCAGTGGCCCTCCTCCTGTTCGATGAACACGTTCTTCCCCGCGCCGTCCAGCATCGAGACGTGGAAGTGCATGCCGGACCCGGCATAGTTCTCGTTCGGCTTGGCCATGAAGCAGGCGACGACGCCATGGGCACGGGCCTGGGCGCGGACGATCCGCTTCAGCCGCATCAGGTCGTCGGCGGCTGCCATCACATCGGTCCGGTAATGCAGGGTCAGCTCGTACTGGCCCGGCGCGTATTCGCTGATCAGCGTCTCGGCCTTGATGCCCGCGCGTTCGGCCCCTGCGTAGATGTCGCTGAAGAGGGGCAGCATGCCGTGCAGGTGATCGACCGAGTAGACCTCGGTCTTGTGGCTGGCGCGGCGGTCAAGGACGTCGCGCGCCGGCTGCATCTTGCCGTCCGGCCCGCGTTCGGGGTCGAGGAGGAAGAATTCCAGCTCGAACGCGCCGGAGGGATGCAATCCTTCGGCGGCCAGCGCGTCGACCTGACGCTTCAGCGCGTGGCGCGGGTCCGAGGTCATCGGCGCCCCGTCCAGCGTGTACATCGACATGAACACCTCGCCGCGCGGCGGCTGGGTGTTGTGCAGGGGCTTCAGGGTGCCGGGGATCGGCCAGGCGCGCAGGTCGCCGTCGCCCTGATCCCAGATCAGACCGGTCTCATGGACGTCCTCGCCGCAGATATCGAGGCCGAGGATCGAGATCGGCAGATGCCGCCCATTGTTGTAAAAAGACAAAAGCTCATGCCGACGGATGATCTTTCCCCGGCCAATCCCGTTGGCGTCATGCAGGATAATGTCAAAAGCCGCGATCTCGGGATGTGCGGCGAGGAAGGCTTCGGCTTCGGCGGCGGTGGAGCCGGACGGGCTGGCCGCTTGCGTTCTCTGGGGCATGGTCAGGCTGCCTTGAAAAGGTCGGAGAGGAGGGTGTCGAAGGCGGCCACAAGGCGGTCGACCTGGGCCTTTTTCGTCGCGGGGCTGATCAGCATCATGTTGTGGAACGGGGCAATGAGGGTGCCCCGGTTGATCAGCCCGGTGTGAAGCGCCGCCTCGACCTGCGGCTGGTGGGCGAAGGCGGCTTCCGTACCGTTCTTCAGAGGTCCGGGGGCGCAGATGAATTCGACCCGCGCGCCGACCCGGACGACATGCCAGGGTGCCTCGTGGCGGGCGATGACCCTGGCCAGCCCGGCGGAAAGGCGTTCGGCAAGTCTTTCCATGTGGCGGTAGTTGGCAGGTGTCATGACCTCGGCCAGGGTCGCCACCAGACAGGCGAACTGCATCGGATTGGCGGACAGGGTGGTGCCCATCCCCGACCGGCCCGAAGGTCGGTTGGCGTTCACCTCAAGGTAGCGGTCGGCGGCGGTCGGGTTCAGCCCCCAGACCGCCGTCGGCATGCCGCCCGCCACGCATTTGCCAACGACGAAGATGTCGGGACGTAG
>JBIJDO010000301.1:0-4185 GCA_044344105.1 Tabrizicola sp. | reverse complement strand
CGGGCCAGCCGCCTTCCGGCACGGTTTCAGCGCTCAGACCCATTGCACGGGCGCGCGCGACAAAACCCTCTGCCGCCGCGCAGTGCGGAAAGGCAAGCTTCGGCGAAAATCTCTGGTCCGCGTGGGTCGCAAGCGCGATCATGTGATGCCCCACGCCAGAGGGATCACGGCTGTCGGTCGCCAGGATCAGGGGAATGGCCGTCAGCTGGGCGCGATTGGCAACTTCCTTCAGCATCATGCAAGGCACTCTCTGCGCCGCAAATTCCGCGCGCTCCTGATCAGTGGCATCAGCCGGTCCATCGAATGCGGCCAGGTCCAGTTGCGCAGGACCACATCGCGCGGCGACAAGTGAGGCGGCGTGCAAAGCATGTCCCAAAGGGTTGTCCCAAACCGCTCGGCAGAGGCCGTCCGCCCCGTATCGGGACGGATGTACTGCAAGCCGCAGGCCAGATCCTTGTTCGCAAGCACGGGAAGACCTGCCAGCATGTATTCGGTCAGGATCGCGGGCGCGCCATCGTTGACCCCGCACACCACCCCGATCCGCGCCCGGTTCATCAGCTGGTTGACCTCGGCATGGCTTACGCCCGGAGGGCCGATGAAGGTCACGTCGATTCCCTTGGATACCGCATCAGCCCGCAACGCATCGGCGTCTTCGCCATAGCCCATGACGCAGAGTGTTCGAATCGTGCGGGGAAGCGCGGCCAGTGCCTCGAAAAGAATATCATGGCGCTTGTAGGGTTGAGCCGCCGCGACATAGATCACGTCGAAGTCCTTGGGCAGGCTCAACGGGAAGAAGGTCACGCTGGAGGCGAACTCCGGTCCGACCGGCAACTCCGCGACCGAAGCATCTGGATGCCGGGCGCGTACCGCTGCTCCTTGCGCAGCAGAGGCTACAAGAAAGATGTCCATGCAGCGGCTGACCTCGACCGGAACGCGCAACGCATCGACATCGAGCGAGTTGTAGATCTTGATGCTGGTGGGGCAGGCCTCGAGAATTTCCGCCGTCACGCCCAACCCCCAGATGCAGAGGATCTCGGGTTCGCCAACGGCAGCGATGTGCTTCAGTACTGCGGCTGATCCGTAGGGAGCCGAATGCCCGTCAGCGCGGAAGCGACGCTCGCCCAGTCCGTTGCGGCCGACGGAATAGCCGGTCGGATGATGGTCGGCGCCGGTGAAGCTCCATATCTCAGCGGCTTCGACAAGGCCCGATCGCACCGCCGCAAGCGGGAGTCGTTCCAGATAGCCACCGACTACGGGTGTAGTCGGACCCACGCGCCTCGGCGATACGCTGTCGACCGGACCGGGCGCAGCCGGTTCTGGAGGCACCTGACTGCAGTAGTCAGAAATCGCGACAATGCGGCGCATGGTCCGGGACATCATGCTACTCCGCCGCGCGCGCGAACGCAGTGGGTGCGCGGGCTGCGTTGATCCGGTCAAAGGTTGCCAGGGCCTGCCCGACCACCTGATCCATGTTCAGGTACTGATAGCTAGCCAGCCTTCCGACAAACCAGACGTCTGCCTCCCGCTCGGCAGCCGTCCGGTACATGCGGTAGAGGGCGTGACTACTGTTCTGCGGAATCGGATAGTAGGGGTCGCCCTCGTCTGTCGGATACTCGTATGTCAGGCTGGTCTTTGCATGGACCTGCCCCGTCAAGTGCTTGTATTCGGTCACACGGGTATAGGCTTCGGTCTGGGGAAAATTCACCACGGCCACGGGCTGTGCCCATTCGGTGTCAATCGTCACATGATCGAATCTGAGCGAGCGATAGGGCAGCGGCCCGAACCTGAAGCCGAAGTACTGATCGATCGGGCCGGTGAAGATGATGCGTCGCGCGCGTGCCCGATCCCGCGTTTCCTTCCATTCGGTAGCAAGCTCGACGCGGATTTTCGGGTGGTCCAGCATATTGCGAAACATGGCGGTGTAGCCGTCCAGGGGCATCTGCTGATAGGAATCGGTGAAATATCGGTCGTCTCGATCTATCCGTGTCGGAATGCGGGCCGTAACGATCCGCGACAACTGCGACGGGTCCAGACCCCACTGCTTGCGGGTGTACCCCTTGAAAAACTTTTCGTAGAGGTCGCGACCGACCGTCGACACGACAACATCCTCAGAGGTACGGATATCGGCCACAGCTTCGCGCCGTGAGTCCAGGAACGCTTCCATTCCGGCGCTGTCCAGCGAGAGGCCGTAAAGCCGGTTCACCGTATCAAGATTGATCGGAATCGGCAGAAGCTGCCCGTCGACCCGGGCCAGAACGCGGTGAACGTAAGGCCGCCAGGACGTGAACTGCGACAGATAGTCGACGACCGCTGCTGAGTTCGTGTGAAAGATATGCGGGCCGTAGCGGTGGATCATGATGCCCGCAGCATCAAGAAGATCGTATGCATTGCCCGCGATATGGTCACGCTTGTCGATAAGCAGGACGCTTTCGCCGCGCTGCGTCGCAAGACGTTCCGCAAGGACGCTCCCGGCAAATCCGGCCCCGACGATCAGCCAGTCGTGCATGATCAAACCCTTTCCGGCAAGATCGCGCGTTCCGTCATGAGAGCCTGCATGGCAGCCCAGGTTCCGCGCCAGGACATCGACCCAAGTCGCTGATCTACCGAGCGTCGCCAGACGGGCGGGGGCGGCAACAGGCTTCGCTGCAGCATTTCGGCAATGCTTGCTTTGTCCGCGATGGCCACCAACCCGTCGCGAGCCCAGGACGACACGACATCCGCAACGGCTGTTGCGGTGACACGAAGACCGGCGGCGAGAAACTCTGGCGTCTTCGTGGGGCTGATGAACCGTGTCGCCTCATTCAGCGCGAACGGCATCCAGGCCGCCTGCCAGTTCGATATGTAGGCCGGGAGGTCTTCATAGGGCTTCCGCCCCAGCCAGTGCAAATTGGCACGCTTCGGCAGATCTTGAACGTCGATCTTGGCCGTCGGCCCGATCATGACGAACTGCACGTCCGGCAAGGCGTGCGCGGCATGGGCGACAAGTTCAAGGTCCATCCGCTCGTCGATGACCCCGAAGAAGCCGATCCGAGGTCTCGGTATGGCCATCTGATCCAAAGGGTCCGGGAAGGCGCTTCGGGCACGGCCGAAGTGGCCAACGTCCACGCTGCTGGGAAAACAGTGGACGTGGGGATGAAGCATTCGCTTGGCCGTGTAGAGGCTTCGGCCGCCGGTGAACACGAAGTCGGCGCAAGAGAGAAGTTCTGACTCGAGGCTCCGGAGTTCAACCGGGGCGAACCGGAACGCCGACAACTCGTCCATGCAATCGTAAACGCAGAGGTCACGATCAAGATGGCGGGCAAAACGCCAGGCCATCGGGGTGTAGAACCAATGGACCAGCACCGCGTCACCAAAGCCGCGCTGGAGCGCCAGAGCAAGGTCCTTCTGCATCTGCACATGGTCGCAGCCATGATCGAAAACCGGGGTCAGGACTGTAACCCCGGACTGCTCGATGCGCATGCGGTAGTGGGGCTCACCCTGCTCGAATACCGGTTCCTCGATGTAATAGACGCGAAACGACGCGGCGGCTTGGGTCATTAAATGTTGTGGACGCTGAAAAACAAAATTCCATCGCAGATGCGAAAAACACAGCAGGATCGGGGAAATTTCGCCCCTGCGGACCAGGGGGAGCGGATTGGGTTCCTTCGGGACGAATGGCGAATTCATGACGGCTCCCGGCTATGTTCCTGGCAGCATCGAACCACCCAGTCAGGCCTTTGTTCCGTCTGCTGGGGCTGGAGTTCCGTGAGGCAAAAAACACCGGAGGGCGCGGGAACCGACGAAAAGGTTGTGCGTTATCGCCTGCAAGCTGCATCATTGCAGGCCAACTTTAGCATCACCTTTGCCAGAAGCTTCGGTGGTCCGCCGGAGACAGGGAGCCCCATCATGACCTCCTGCGAGCGATCCGACCCCCTAGCACATGCTTCAGAACACAACCTGTACCGCATCCTGATCGCCGACGACGAGTATGTTGTCGCCTTCGACCTGTACAACGAGCTTGAAGCGATGGGTCATGACGTTATTGGACCGGCCGGAACGGTAGAAGAGGCTCTACGCCTTTCTACGACCACTGACGGGCTGCACGGCGCAATCCTCGACATGAACTTGCGCGGCAAAGAGATCTTTCCTGTCGCCGACGCTCTTGCAGAACGCGGCGTGCCCTTCTTGTTTGCGACCGGCTACGGC
>JBIJDO010000299.1:0-4219 GCA_044344105.1 Tabrizicola sp. | reverse complement strand
ATCGGGGCAGCGAAGCTCGGATCGTCCAGCTTCAGGCCCAGGTATTCGCGGCCCTCGTTTGATTTCTTCGTCCAGGCGGCGCCGATCTCGGCGCGGCCGACCAGGACCCGGTGGGAGGGGGCGTTCTCGCCCGAGGCGCGCAGGTCGGGGACGAGGCGCACGCCCTTGGCCTGCAGGCTGAGGGTGAAGATTTCGCCGGTGTATTCGGTGCCGGTCTTCTTGAAGGTGCCGATGGTCGCCATGTTCTTTCTCCGTTTTGCTCTGTTTCGGGCCCGCGTCCTTGCGGCCTCGATGGCGATCGACAGCCCGGAGGCGACCGCTGGCGCACCCCCGCATCCCGGGGTCCCCTGCACGCTTGCGTGCTGGGGTGGGTCGGTGGCTGGACAGCACAGGAGGAACTTTCTTGCCTCGCGAGGAATGGCGGCTCTGCCGACAGGGGAAGAAAGTTGTGACGACGCTGTTGCGCCGAAACGGTCGAGGCGAAGACGTCCTTCGGGCAGATCAGCCCATCACCAGAGGCCGTTGGACGCGGGCTGGGACGGACACACCACGGAAATCAAGGCGACACTGAAGGCCCGTCAGGAAAGACATGTCAGGCACCACCGGCGATGAAGCCACCTCCGCCAGAAGTCTGGCCAGCTTGCGCCTCCCCCTGACCTGCGGTTTCAAGGCTCCCGCTGCTCTACCGGCTTCCGGGCTGACAGCGTGATGGCAGACAAAGGCCAGGATTCGAACGAAAAGCCGTAACTGGCAAAAAAGCAGACCGATCCGGGATGAGGTCTCCTCAAAATCCTACCAACTCTGTGACCATCAGGGCGCAGGACCGGCCCCCTGATCAACCTACCCGACCAGCCGTTGCGTCGATGAGCGCCTAGCAAAGCACGTCCGAAAGCTGGAGCTGACGGCCCATTCCTGTCGGTCGTGCCGGGGTGCGCATCGCATTCTGCCTCTCTGAAACGGTCGCGCCTGTCCGCCGCAGCATTTTCCGAGGGGCATCGTCGGCTATGCGGAAGATGCGGACATTCAACTGCTTTACCGCATGGTCTGACCAATCGTTTTGCTAGTCTGTCCTCACTCAAGCGAGATCTGAGTCATCGTTCCCACAATGGGTTGATGCACCCAGAAGGCCGTGCACGTCCTGCCCGATACGCCGTGAAGTGCGCGGGCGTATAGCGATGCCTGACCGGCGAAGGCGCGCAGGCGCTCCTCGTCGAGGTCAACGGCGCTCGGAAAACTCTTGTGATCTATGATGACGAAGCCTTCGATCGTGTCCACCAGCAGGTCGAGACGGCCCGCAATGACCTGACGGTCCATGAGCGCATGGACTGGCCATTCCCGCATGATCCTGGAGCCCGGAAAACGCGCGCCCAGAAACTGATGAAGGCGATCCGAGGTAGATACGAGGTCGGCGGGTGCGAGTTCGGGAACACCCCAGCGGTCCAGCAGCCAAGCGGCGCGTTCGAGGCGGATCGCACCATGATCTTCTGAGTTGTCGTGGGCGAAGAAGCGGTGACACGCCTCGCCGAGCGCAATCATGTCTGGGTTGCCTATCAGCGGAATCCGATCCCCAAGCCGGTGCCGCTCCGAGATCTTCAGCGCTCCCTCGTGCCGCATAGCGCTTGGATTGAGGCGAAGTGGCAGATGATCGACTGCCGGCCAGGTCGCCCGGCCATATCTAAGCTGTGGCGCCATCTCATTGATGGGGGGGATGGGCGCGGCTCCACGGGCAGGGAACTTCTGGCCGCCGATCCTAAGCTCGGCTTCTGTGGGAAGCAAATGAGGTTGGCCATCGGCGCCGCACAACTCGTCGAGCCAAAGCCTGGGACGACCGGTCAGCGCAAGAATCTGGTAGTCCCGCGCGCGGGTCATGCCGACGTAGAGAAGCCTGGTGCGCTCGAGCCGTTCGGCCGCAAGCGCGCGTATCCCTTCCGGGCAGGTGTCGGTTAGTGCATCGAGACCGACATCTTTTGCCTGGTCACCGTAGGGCCAGGGCCAATAATGGAGGACACGTCCGTCGAGCGGTGCACGCCAATCGGGTGCGGTCTCGTTCTCTGCCGCGAGCCGGAAGGGTGACCCCTTCGTATCGGCTTCGAGTTCGGTCAGGACGGTCACTGGCCATTCGAGACCTTTGGCCCCATGATAGGTCAGGATCTGTACCGCATCCGGGTGCAGGCTCTGGGGTTGTTGCGCGTCCCCCTGTTCGGTGAGCCATCGACAAAGTCCCGTCAGGGTCGCGGCCTGCCGATCGGCACGGCACTCGTCCTGATAGGTTTCGGCAAGTTTCCGGAGGGCCTCGAGATTATGGAGCCGCTGCTCCATATCGCCCCAGCGTCCAATCAGGTCGGGCAACCCTTCGACATGCAGGACGGCGTCGAGCGCCTCAGCCGGGGTGAGTTGGAAGACGCTGTCACGGATCGCGCGCAGAGCATCCGAAAACGGAATGCAGTCGGCGATAGCCTGCTCGGCATCGGCTTCGAAAGCAGCCGTCAGCCAGGATTCATCATCGACGGTAAAACGTGCGATCTCCACAGAAGCAAGGCTGTCGCTTGGGTCTGCGACCCAGCGGAGCGCGGCCAGGGCGAGCTCGATCTCGGACTGGTCGAGCAGTCCCTGACGTGCAACGGCCACCCGGACTCCGCGGACGCTCAACGCTCGGGCAAACTCTGCGACCTGCGGGTTGCTACGGCAAAGGATTGCGACATCACCGCCCCGCAGTGCACGCGTTCCGCCGTCGCGCGGCACGATTGGCCAAGAGGCCCCCTGCGCCAAAAGGCCAGCAATCTGCCCAGCAAGCAAGTCCGCCCGGACATCCTTGTTTTTGCCCTCGATCGACCAGGCCGCAAAGGCCGGCGGCATATCGGGCGCGTCCTGTCTCGTCCAGTCGTCGGAGAACGCGATCTCTTCCTCAGCCATGCCCACACGACTGAAATTCGCCAGGAAGGCGGCGTTGACCGCAAGGCAGAGTGATGGCCGGGACCGCCAAGACTGGCGCAAATAGCGGACACCACCGCCTGTATCGGCCGTGATCTGGGTCGTCGCCGCGCGCGTCAACTCGGGATCGGCATCGCGAAACCCGTAGATGGACTGCTTCGGATCGCCCACCCACACCGACTTCTGTGCGATCCGCGCGAGTTCGGAGAAGATCGCTATCTGGATTGGGCTCGAGTCCTGGACCTCATCAACAAACACGCCGCCAATCAATTCGCGCAGTCGTGTCTCGTTGGCCGGATCTCGCAGGATCTGTAGCGCGAGCATCTCCTGATCCACGAAATCGATGAGGCCATGCGCCTTCTTGAAGTCATCATAGGCATCAAGGCAGTCTGCCGCACACCCGAACTGGAGCCGGATGAAATCAGCGAGGTCGGAGCGCAGCCGGGGATGGCGGAAATGTGCCGCGGCCGCGGCAATCACACCCTCGAAAAGCGGTTTGTCTGCTTTGGTGGCGCCGAGCTTGCTCAGCCGCGCCCATTCGACCCAAGGCAAAAGGTCGCCACGATCAAGGAACGTGAGTGCGGCTTCGATCCGCGGCAGGTCATTGTCGACCGTACCCTTCTTAAGCCCGGCGCGGCGCTCTGGTGTCAGCGCCGCAGCGCAGGTTCGAACCGCCGCCGCCAGCGTTGCATCAAGCCCCTCGGAGGTCTCCCCGGGCGTTGCCGCCGGCAACAGCGCGAGCAGGCTTGTCGTCGACCGTGCGGCGGACCGGACCAATCCCTCTCGGTCGATGCCATTGGACCGGGCTGCATCGACGATACGGCGCGCCGTGTCCTGCCATCCCTTAACCTGGCCACGCGGGCTGCTCCTGTCGCGGTCGGCTATGCTGAGCCTTTCCGCGAGCGGGGCCATCTCATCGATCCAGGTGCTGATCACATCGCCCGTTGCGCGCGCGAACATGACGCTTTGGCGAGTTTCCTCGATCACATCGGCGGTCGGCGACCGGCCGAGCTCGAAGGCAAATTCGCTGATCAGTGAGCCGCAGACGCTGTTAACCGTCCCAATACGTGCCGATAGGAGGGCTGCGGCCTGGTCGCCTCGGCCCGCGCGGATGAGAGCGGTGCGGATACGCCCGGAAAGCTCGGCCGCGGCTTTCTTGGTAAAGGTGGTCGCGAGAAGACGGTCCGGCGATAGACCCGCTTCTATCGCCGCTGTTATATCTTTGACCAGCGTGAAGGTCTTGCCGGTTCCCGCCGATGCGATGATTGAGTCGACGCGGCCGTATGTC
>JBIJDO010000297.1:0-4266 GCA_044344105.1 Tabrizicola sp. | reverse complement strand
TGGCGCTCGATTTCGTTGCCGTGAACTACTACGACGGCCAGGGCTTCATGGTGAAGAAGGACCTTGGCGTGTCGTCGGCGAAGGAGCTCGACGGCGCGACGATCTGCATCCAGACCGGCACCACGACCGAGTTGAACCTTGCGGACTTCTTCAAGGAAAACAACATCGCCTATCAGCCGGTGAACGTGGCCGATGACGCCGAAGCCCAGCGCCAGTATGTCGCCGGGGCCTGCGACGCCTTCACCACCGATGCCTCGGGCCTGGCCGCCACCCGTGCGACCCTGCCGGATGCCGAAAACCACGTCATCCTGCCGGAGATCATCTCGAAGGAGCCGTTGGGCCCGGTGGTCCGCCATGGCGACAACAACTGGGCCGACGTGGTCCGCTGGACGTACTATGCGCTGCTGATCGCTGAGGAAAAGGGCATCACCTCGGCCAATGTCGAGGAAGTGCTGGCGTCGACCGCCGACGAAGAGGTCAAGCGGCTTCTGGGGGCTTCGGGCGACATGGGCATGAAGCTCGGCCTCGACAATGCCGCCTTCAAGAATGCCATCGCCTCGGTCGGCAACTATGGCGAGATCTTCTCGCGCAACATCGGCGAAGGAACGTCGATCAACCTGGCCCGCGGCCTGAATGCGCTGTGGACCCAGGGCGGACTGCAGTACGCACCGCCCTTCCGTTGATCCTGGCATCGTCGGGGGCGCCTTCGGGCGCCCCCGGTTTTCTTTCCGACCATAACGCATGCCTGGGCTGTCCGGCCCGCCACCGAAACATCGGGGACGCATTGCGGAAAACAGGGGTACGCCATGACCATGGCTGCGGATCTGCCGAAAGACGGCTTTCGGCTTTCGATGCTTATCTTCGATACCCGGTATCGGTCCTACACCATCCAGGCGGTGGTGCTGGGGCTCTTCATCGCGGCGATCATCTGGCTGGGCTACAACGTCGACCGCAATCTGGACGAGCGGGGCAAGGAGTTGTCCTTCGCCTTTCTCTGGCAGCGCGCCGGGTATGACATCCCGCAGACGCTGATCCCCTACAACAACGACAACGTCCATTTCCGCGCGCTTCTGGTCGGGCTGACCAACACGCTGGCCGTGGCCTTCCTCGGCTGCATCCTGGCCACGATCCTTGGCGTGATCGTCGGGGTCCTGCGCCTGTCGAACAACTGGCTCATCAGCCGCCTGATGACCGTCTATGTCGAGATGTTCCGCAACGTGCCGCTGCTTCTCTGGGTGCTCCTGTCCTACGTCATCCTGACCGAGACGATGCCGGCCCCGAGGGATTTCCGGGCCACCGACGAGATGGTGGCCGCGGGGGAGGCCCCTGCGGCGTCGATGAGCCTTTTTGGCACAGTGGCCGTCACCAACCGGGGCACCAATGTTCCGGCACCGCTTTTGGAGCGCGGGCTGGGGTCGGTCGATCTTGGCTTCATGACGCTGAACCTGACCTTCCTTGCCATCATCGCGGTGATCGCCGGATCGGTCCTTGCGAACCGCCGCCTTCGCGCCAGCGCAACGGCGGTACAGGAAGCCACAGGGACCCGGCCGGTGACCTGGTGGAAGTCGCTTCTGATCCTGTTCGCGCCGATCATCGCCCTGCTGGCGGCGCTGGGTCTTTACTGGGAGATTCCCGAGTTGAAGGGGTTCAACTTCCAGGGCGGCATCCTGGTGGCGCATGCCTTCACCGCGCTGCTTCTTGCCCTCACGCTCTACACCGCCGCCTTCATCGCCGAGATCGTGCGCGGCGGCATCCAGGCGATCAGCCGGGGGCAATCCGAAGCGGCCTTTGCGCTTGGCCTGCGACCGAACCGCACGATGAGCCTTGTCGTCCTGCCGCAGGCGCTGCGGGTCATCATCCCGCCCCTGATCAGCCAGTACCTGAACCTGACCAAGAACACCTCGCTCGGCGTTGCGATCAGCTACAGCGACCTCTCCGGGACCCTGGGCGGGATCACCCGCAACCAGACCGGGCGCGAAATCGAAAGCGTATTCCTGATGATGGCGATCTATCTTTCGATCAGCCTGTCGATCTCGATGCTGATGAACTGGTACAACCGTTCCGTTCAGCTGAAGGCGCGCTGAGATGGAGACAGGCTTCACCCGCACCGACATGCTGCCCGCCCAGCCGCCCCCCGTATCGCAGCGCGGAGCGGTGAAATGGCTGCGCGAGAACCTCTTGTCGACCCCGCTGAACATCGCGCTGACCCTGCTGGCGGCTCTGGCCATCGGCCTTCTCGCCTGGAACATGCTTCCGTGGTTCTGGAATTCGGTCTGGAATGCCGGGTCGCTGGCCGAATGCCGCGCCATCGTTGCGGCCAGCGCCGGCGAAGGGGCGAGCGGGGCCTGCTGGGCCTTCCTGCGGCCGTGGTGGGGCGCGTTCATCTTCGGCCATCAATACCCGGTCGACGACCGCTGGCGGCCTGTCATGGCCTTCGGCCTTCTGTTCGCGGCACTGGCCCCGGTGCTGTTCGCCGGGCAGAAGCGCAACCTGACCATCATCTTCGGCGTGGTGGCGGCCTATCTGATGCTGACGCTGTATCTCGCTTCGGCTCCGGCAATTCCCTTCCTGATCGCCATGCTGTTGATTGCGGCGCTGATCGCGGTGGCGCAGGTACAGCCGGGGCGGCTTTTGTGGTTCACGCTGCTGTTCCCGGCCCTGTGCTTCTGGCTCTTGTGGGGCGGGTCGATCTGGTCGCCCATCGTGGCGATGGCCGGTTTCGCGGTCCTGTATCTGGTCTTCCGGCTTGCCTCGCCATATGTCGGTCTGGCCCCGGCGGCAGGTATCGGTTTTGTGGCTGCGGTGCTCTGGTGGCTGTTCGTGCAGGGCTGGCTGGCGGGAAACCTGCACGCGATCATCCCGGTCGAGCTTCTGTTCGTCCCGTCGGACAAGTTCGGCGGCTTCCTTCTGGCCATCGTGATCGGGGTCACCGGGATCACCTTTTCCTTGCCGATCGGCATTCTGCTGGCGCTTGGGCGCCAGTCGGACATGCCCATCGTCAAGACGCTGTGCGTCATCTTCATCGAGACCATCCGGGGGGTCCCCCTCATCACGCTGCTCTTTGTCGCGGCCTTCGTGCTGGGCTTCTTCCTGCCGCCCGATGTCGACTTCGACCTTCTCTTGCGGGTGCTGATCCTGGTGACGCTGTTCGCGGCGGCCTATCTGGCCGAGGTGCTGCGCGGCAGCCTGGCCGCCCTGCCGAGGGGCCAGTACGAGGCCGCCGATGCGCTTGGCCTGGACTACTGGCGGGCGCAGCGGCTGATCATCCTGCCGCAGGCGCTGAAGATCTCGATCCCGGCCATCGTGTCGTCGTTCATCGGGCTTTTCAAGGACACCACGCTGGTGGTCATCGTGGCGCTGTACGAGCCTTTGAAGGGCATCAGCGCGCTGGTGCGCGCCGACATCAACTGGAAGGGCATCTACTGGGAGCCCTACATCTTCGTCGGCACCATCTTCTTTCTCTTCTGCTTCGGCATGTCGCGGTATTCGAAGTACCTCGAACAGAAGCTGAAGACCGATCATCGCTGAGGGAACATCATGGCGGAAGCGGCGAAAATGCAGGTCTCGGACGAGGTTGCGATCCAGATCACCGGCATGAACAAGTGGTACGGCCAGTTCCACGTGTTGCGCGACATCAACATGACGGTGATGCGCGGCGAAAGGATCGTCATCTGCGGGCCGTCGGGGTCGGGGAAATCGACGCTGATCCGCTGCATCAACCGGCTGGAGGAACACCAGCAGGGCCAGATCATCGTCGACGGGACCGAACTGACCAACGACCTGAAGAACATCGACAAGGTGCGCTCCGAGGTCGGGATGGTGTTCCAGCACTTCAACCTCTTTCCGCATCTCACGATCCTGGAAAACCTGACGCTCGCGCCGATCTGGGTCCGCAAGGTTCCGAAACGGGAAGCGGAAGAGACCGCGATGTACTTCCTGTCGAAGGTGAAGATCCCCGAACAGGCGCACAAGTATCCCGGCCAGCTTTCGGGCGGGCAGCAGCAGCGGGTGGCGATCGCGCGCAGCCTGTGCATGAAGCCGCGGATCATGCTCTTCGACGAACCGACCAGCGCCCTTGACCCCGAGATGATCAAGGAGGTTCTGGACACGATGATCCAGCTGGCCGAGGAAGGCATGACCATGCTCTGCGTCACGCACGAGATGGGCTTTGCCCAGGCGGTGGCGAACCGGGTGATCTTCATGGACCAGGGCCAGATCGTCGAACAGAACGAGCCGAAGGAATTCTTCAGCAATCCGAAAAGCGAC
>JBIJDO010000295.1:0-4281 GCA_044344105.1 Tabrizicola sp. | reverse complement strand
GGCTACCGCTGGCATGGGCATGAGCTGCGCGAGACCGGGGTGCGCAGCTATCTTCGCGAACATGCGCCGCAGTTTCAGGTGCTGGACACGCTGATCAACCTGGAAACCCGGCAGCTGACCTACGAGGCGACGCTGGACCTTCTGGGTCGCCATCCCGATCTGCGCGGCATCTACTGTGCCGGGGGCGGAATGGAGGGCGCGATTGCGGCGGTCCGCGAGGCGCGGGCGCCGGGTGAGGTCGCCTTGGTCGTCAACGAGCTGACGCCCGAAAGCCGGGGCGCGCTGATCAGCCGCGATGTCACCATGGTGATCGCCACGCCCCTGCAGCGGTTGTGCGACGATCTTGTCCAACTGGCCGCCGATGCCGTGACCGAAGGCATGGCCGGGGTCCAGCGCCAGCATTTTCTGCCGCCAGACCTGTATCTTTCCGAATCGGTCTGACGAAAAGTCCTCAGCCTTCAGGCCTGGATTTCGTCAGAGATGATGTGTTCGCGCCCCGCCTGATTGACGCGAAGTGACCGACTGGTGATGGTCGCAGCCCATGACACGACCATGGCCCGGATGACCGTTGATGCCCCGCTTCGCCTTGAACCACATGACCGTGGCGCGGATGTCCTTCCGCGATCTTGCCGCCCTTGCCGCGCGGCTGGGCTGCATCGGCATCGAGGCGCGCAACGATCTGCCGCAGCCGCTGTTCGACGGGATGCCGCCGGAAGCGGCCGGGGCTCTCTTGCGCGACCACAACCTGCGCCTTCTGGCCCTGGCCGAGGTCAAGCGCTTCAACGACTGGTCCGATGCCAAGGCCGCCGAGGCGCTGGACCTGATGACCATTGCCAAGGCTGCCGGAGCGGAAGCGGTCAGCCTGATCCCGCGCAACGACAACCAGGGCATGGGCAACGGCGAGCGCCAGGCTGCCCTGCGGGTGGCGCTCAAGGCGCTGAAGCCGATGCTGGAGGATCACGACCTGATCGGCATGGTCGAGCCTCTGGGCTTCGAGACCTGCGCCCTGCGCCACAAGTCCGAAGCGGTCGAGGCGATCGAGGCGGTCGGCGGCAAGGGACGCTTCATGCTGGTGCATGACACGTTCCACCATACGCTGGCCCATGGCGGGCCGGTCTTCGCGGACCATACCGGGATCGTGCATGTCTCGGGCGTCGTTGACCAGACGGTCAGCCTGGCCGGAATGCGCGATCCGCACCGCGTCCTCGTGACCCCCGGCGACCGGCTTGGCAACGTGGCGCAGATCGCCGCCTTGCAAGCTGCGGGCTGGGACGGTCCGGTAAGCTTTGAAGCCTTTGCGCCGGAGGTGCATGAGCTGGACGACCCGGAAACGGCCCTTCGTGCCAGCATGGCCCATATCGGCAAGGGGGATGGATGACCAAAGGCTTCATCTTCAAGGCCGACCATCCCGCCCGCCGGGAACGGCAAAAGCCCGCGGTTCCGCATTCTTGCAACCGGTTGCAAGAATCGATTGACGCCGGGCAGCCAACTCCACAGTCTGAGGTGTCGGGCTGATCGAGTCGTCCGCATCGCGCAAGGGAGACGCGCATGGACGCACTGAAAATCGGACCCGCTGTACTGGACAGCGGGCAATCACTGGGAGGAGTGACCCATGAAGAAGACCCTTATCGCGGCAGGCTTTGCCGCGCTGATGACCACGACCGCTATGGCGGAAGGCATTGGCGTGTCGATGGCCCTCTTTGACGACAACTTTCTGACCGTGCTGCGCAACGGCATTCAGGCTCAGGCGGATTCGGCAGGCCTGAAAGTTCAGATCGAGGACGCGCAGAACGACGTGGCCAAGCAGCTGGACCAGATCAACAACTTCATCGCCTCGGGCGTTGACGCGATCATCGTGAACCCGGTCGACACTTCGGCGACGCAAGCGATGTCCGACGCCGCCGCCGCCGCAGGCGTGCCGCTGGTCTATGTGAACCGCCAGCCGATCAACGTCGACACCTTGCCTGACAACCAGGCCTTCGTCGCGTCGAACGAATCCGAGTCCTCGCGCCAGGGCTTCATCGAGCAGTGCAACCAGTGGAAAGCCGCAGGCAAGGACGAGGTTGCCGTCTATGTCATGCAGGGCGAACTGTCGAACCAGGCCGCCGTGCAGCGCACGCAGAACTACACCGACGTGATCAACGAAGGCCTCTGCGCGGTCAAGGTGAACGTGATCGACCAGCAGACCGCGAACTGGAGCCGGGATCAGGCCCAGTCGCTGATGACGAACTGGCTCTCGACCGGCACGGCGTTTGACGGGGTGCTGGCCAACAACGACGAAATGGCCCTTGGTGCGATCCAGGCGATGAAGGCCGCCGGGATCGACATGGCCTCGGTCATCGTGTCGGGCGTTGACGCGACGCAGGATGCGCTGGCCTCGATGCAGGCGGGTGAGCTGGACATCACCGTGTTCCAGAACGCGGCGGCCCAGGGCGGCGGCGCGCTGGATGCGGCGGTGAAACTGGCGGCGGGCGAGGCGGTGGACCAGAAGGTCTACATCCCGTTCGAACTGGTGACCCCGGCGAACATCGACGGCTATCTGTCGAAGAACTAAGGACCCGACGGACCAGGGGCGGGGCGGCTTGTTGCAGTCGCCCCGCCCTTTCCGGCGCGGATTGGTGTAACATCCGCAAGAATTCCTTTGTTCATTCGGGATGAGGAGGGCGAAGTGGCGGATGCGACCCATGGCCTTGGCGGCCTGAAATACGACCCGGCAAAGCGCAATCGCGCCCCCGAGTGGAACGTGTTCGGCGCGCTGGTGCTGATCGTCCTGATCTTCGAGATATTGAACCGCATGCAGGGCGGGTCGTTCCTGTTCAACATGCGCGACAATGTCGATGCGATCTTCAACCAGCAACGGCTGGACATCATGATCCTGCAGGTCGCCATCATCGGGATCATCGCGCTGGGGGTGACCCAGGTCATCATCATCGGCGGTATCGACCTGTCCTCCGGGTCGGTCGTGGGCGCGACGGCGATGGTGGTGATGAGCTTTGCGCAGACCGCTCTGGTGAACGGCAACCCGAACCCGAAGGCGATCTTCGGCGACTGGGCGATGGACCTGCCGGTGATCGTGCCGATTGCAGTTGGCCTTGCCTGCGGGCTTTTCGCGGGCCTGATCAACGGCCTGCTGGTCGCCTACACCAAGATCCCGCCGTTCATCGCCACGCTTGGCATGATGGTGTCGGCCCGGGGTGCGGCGCGATGGTGGTCGAACGGCCAGCCGGTCAGCTTTCCGACCGAAAGCTACGGAAGTCTTGCGAACGGAGACCTTCTGGGCGGCATGACCTTCGGCCTTTTGTCCTGGTCCGGCCAGAACCCGGCCGTGGTCTTCGTTCTTCTCGCGATCCTGTTCCATGTGGCGATGACCTACACGCTTTACGGCAAGCGCAGCTATGCCATCGGGTCGAACGAGGCTGCCGCGCGGATGTCGGGCATCAACGTCGACCGGCACAAGGTGCTGGTCTATACCATCGCAGGCCTCCTCGCGGCGGTTGCGGCGGTGCTGCTGACCTCGAAGAACCTCACGGCGCAGGCCGGGATGGGCGTCATGTACGAACTGGATGCCATCGCCATGGCGGTGATCGGCGGCGTCAGCCTCGCCGGAGGCCGGGGCTCGATCATCGGCACGGTGCTTGGGGCCGCGATCTTCTCGGTGATCATCTCGGGTTTCACCTCGGTCAAGCTGGACGCCTATTACCAGGAGATGGTCAAGGGCGCGATCATCGTCGGCGCGGTGGTCCTGGATCAGTGGCGGCAGCGCCAGCGGTCCAGAGGCTGAAAGGGGAGTGGGAAGATGTCGAAGATCATTCTGGAAACCCGGGGCCTGACCAAGCATTACGGTGGCGTCCATGCGCTTGAGGACGCGGATTTCGTCCTGCACGAGGGCGAGCATGTTGCGGTCGTCGGTGACAACGGGGCGGGGAAATCGACCTTCGTGCGCCAGGTGACGGCGGTGGAGCAGCGGACGGGCGGAGAGGTCATCTTCGACGGCCAGCCGGTGCATTTCACCGGCCCCCTGGAGGCGCGTCAGGCGGGCATCGAGACGGTGTTCCAGACGCTCGCGCTGGCCGACGATCTGGACGTGCCCTCGAACCTGTTCCTCGGGCGCGAGTTGTTCAGGTTCAGGCTCGGTCCGTTCTCATGGCTGGACCGCAAGACCATGCGCAACCGGACGATGGAGGCCCTGGCGACCACGGCGGTCAAGATCCCGAACGTCGACAACCCGATCCGCAACATGTCCGGCGGGCAGCGGCAATGCGTGTCCATCGCGCGGACGGC
>JBIJDO010000312.1:0-3979 GCA_044344105.1 Tabrizicola sp. | reverse complement strand
CGCGTCGACAATCTGCCAGCTGGTCACGCCCTCGGCCACCGTGATGCGGAGCGCCAGCGCCGGGTCGTCGGACACCTCCAGGTATTCCGGCGGCAGCGGATCGGCGCCCGCATCGAACCGCGCAACCTCGGTCAGGCTGTTGCTCGCCAGGTCCAGTTCGCTCAGCACCACATCCGACTTCGTCACCCCGATCCGGTAGTTCAGGTCCCGCCCGCAGGTCGACCGTCCGCTGGAGGTGATCGCTTCCAGCACTTCGGACATGCTGGCCGCCGCCGGGACCATATAGCTTCCGAATTTCAGCGCATCGGCCCGGTCGGCATATTCTGCTCCGATGCGGAATATCCGCGCATCGCTGATGGCACCGCGCTCCTCAAGGTTCCGGCTCACCGCCGACAGCGATGCCCCGCGCTCCACTTGCAGACAGATCGGTTCCGCCAGCGGCCCCGCCGCAAAGAACTCGTTCCGCCCCCAGGCGACCAGCGCCGCCAACGCGATCAGGATCACGATGAACAGCGTCAGCGCGTTGGAGGCGACGGACCGCCACATCGCTCAGCGCACCCTGCCCAGGACAAGACTGGCGTTGGTTCCGCCGAAGCCGAAGCTGTTCGACAGCGCCACGTCGATTATCCGCTTCACCGCCTTGTTCGCTGCAAGGTCCAGCTTCGGCGCGACCGCCGGATTATCCAGGTTGATCGTCGGAGGAGCAATCTGGTCCCGGATCGCCAGCACGCAGAAGATCGCCTCCACCGCCCCCGCCGCCCCCAGAAGATGCCCGATGGACGACTTGGTCGACGACATCGTGACCTTCGCCGCATGGTCCCCCAGAAGCCGCTCCACCGCGCCCAGTTCGATGGTATCGGCCATCGTGCTGGTCCCGTGCGCGTTGATGTAGTCGATGTCCTTCGCCTCCAGCCCCGCCCGCTTCAGCGCCGCCGCCATGCTGCGATAACCGCCGTCCCCGTCCTCGGACGGCGCGGTGATGTGGTAGGCGTCGCCCGAGAGGCCATACCCCAGCACCTCGCAATAGATCTTCGCCCCCCGTGCCCTGGCGTGCTCGTACTCCTCCAGCACCACCACCCCCGCCCCCTCGCCCATCACGAACCCGTCGCGGTCGGCGTCATAGGGGCGGCTGGCCTTCTGCGGCTCATCGGCCCGCTTCGTCGACAGGGCCTTGCAGGCGTTGAACCCGGCGATCCCGATCTCCGAGATCGGGCTTTCCGCCCCGCCCGCCACCATCACGTCGGCATCCCCCCACAGGATAAGCCGCGCGGCATCCCCGATGGCGTGCGCCCCGGTGGAACAGGCGGTGACCACCGCATGGTTCGGACCCTTGAAGCCGAACCGGATCGAGACCTGGCCCGAGATCAGGTTGATCAGCGCGCCGGGGATGAAGAACGGCGAGACCCGCTTCGGCCCCTTCTCCTTGATCAGCACCGCCGTCTCGGCAATCGAGGTCAGCCCGCCGATCCCGGACCCGATCATCACCCCGGTCCGAAGCTTCTCGTCTTCCGAGATGTCATCCCACCCGGCGTCCCGGACGGCCTGCACGGCGGCTGCCATCCCGTAGATGATGAAATCGTCGACCTTGCGCTGCTCTTTCGGCTCCATCCAGTCGTCGGGGTTGAAGGTGCCGTCCGAGCCGTCCCCCATCGGGATCTCGCAGGCGTACTGGGTCACGACGTTGGTGGTGTCGAACCTCGTGATCGTTCCCGCCCCGGATTGTCCGGCGATCAGGCGGGACCAGGTCTCTTCGACCCCGCAGGCGAGAGGGGTGACCATCCCAAGGCCGGTGACCACGACACGCCGCATGCTGCTCTCCCTCACGGATCAGGCTTTGGTTCGGGTGATACACGGCCCCCCTTGGCCGCGCAACCTTGGGGCAGGCGGATCGGCGGGGGAAAGGGGTGCCCACGCGTGGGCAGGTTTTTCGGGTGAATGATTCCAAGAGGTTGGCCGTGGGCGTTTACCGAGCTTTAACCGTCATCCCTGCCGCGCCACGATGCCCATGACGGCGGCCAGAAGCTGGGCTGCCACCGCCGCGCCCTGCCCGTCGATGTCGCGGTCGGGCATGAATTCGACCATGTCGAAGCCGACGATCCGGGCCTTTTCGGCCACGCCCGCAATCAGTTCCAGCACCTGCCAGTAGCCAAGCCCGCCCGCCGTGCGCCCGATCACGGCGGGCATCACCGTGGGGTCAAGGGCGTCAAGATCAAGACAGACGATCACTTCTGCCGCCTCGGCGATCAGGTCCAGGGCGCGGCGGCTGCCATGGCGCGCGACCTCGCCCGCCGGAACGAAGCCGACCCCCCAGCCTTCCGCGTCCGCCACATCCTGCGCCCTTGCCGAGCCGATGCCGCGCTGGCCGACCTGGATGATCGCCTCGACATGCGCCATCTCGGACGCACGGCGCATGGTGGACGAGAGCCCCAGCCTTTCGCCCTGCACCTCATCCCGCCAGTCGATATGGGCGTCGATCTGCAGAATGGTGAAGCGCCGCCCCCGCGAACCATAGGCTTCCAGCATCGGGATCGGCAGGCTGTCATCGCCGCCGATCAGCATCGGCACCCCGCCCCGGTCCAGAATCTGGCTGACCGCCCCGAAAATCCGCGCCCGGTTGCCCGCCGGATCGGCGATGTCCTGCGGCAGGTCGCCTGCATCGACTGCCGAGACGCCGCCGGGGAACACCGGTCCGCCAAGGTCGAAATTCATATGTGCGAGGTTCGCCGCATAGGCTGCGCCCGCGCCCCTGATCGCCGCCGGACCGCCTGCGCAGTAGAAACCCACCGAAGGATAAGGCGTGCAGCCATCCGCGCCGATCAGCGCCATCTGCGCCGACAGGCGCGACAGGTCGCGGCAGCGGGGCAGGCCCATGAAGGTATCGACGCCTGACGCGCCAAACATAAGCCCGAGGGCGCTGTTGCCGGTCATGGGAGCCTCCTCTTACGGGGACCAGACTGGCGGGCGTCAGGCGGGCTTGCAAGGCAGCAGAGCGAGGACGGCAACGGTCCGCCTGAACAAGCGCCTCCTCGAGCACTTCGTGCACGCGTCGGGAGGGCGTCAGCGAGGAGTGCACGAAGTGCTCGACGAGCGGCCGGAAGGATCAGCCGCAAACGCAAAAGGCACCCCGTGGGGTGCCCTGCTGTCCGGCGAAGGACGAAAACCGATCAGGCGGCTTCCGAGATGAACTTCACCGCATCGCCGAAGGTCTGGATCGTCTCGGCGGCGTCATCCGGGATCTCGATCCCGAACTCTTCCTCGAAGGCCATGACCAGTTCGACCGTGTCGAGCGAATCCGCACCGAGGTCATCGATGAACGAGGCCGATTCCGTCACCTTGTCACCTTCGACGCCCAGATGCTCGACGACGATCTTCTTCACGCGATCAGCGATGTCGCTCATGTCCGTTCCTCTATCTAGGGCCGGAGTTCCCGGCCTCTCTTGTTCTACCCAATACCGGGCGTTTCACGGCGGGGCAAGGGTCCCGGCCAAATCCTGCGCGCCTATAGCAAGGGTCAGGGCGCATGGCAAACGCTTTAACCTGACTTGCGGAACGCGCGCCGTCACACCATGGCCATGCCGCCGTTGACATGCAGCGTGGCCCCGGTGACGTAGCCCGCCTCGGTCGATGCGAGATAGAGGACAGCGGCGGCGATCTCTTCCGGCTTGCCCATCCGGCCTGCGGGCACCGCGCCAAGAATGCCTTCGCGCTGCTGGTCGTTCAGCTTGCCGGTCATCGCGGTTTCGATGAAGCCAGGGGCGACGCAGTTCACCGTGATCCCGCGGCTCGCGACTTCGGCGGCAAGGGATTTCGACAGGCCGACCATCCCGGCCTTCGATGCGGCGTAGTTCACCTGCCCCGCGTTTCCGGTCTGGCCCACGACCGACGAGATGTTGACGATCCGGCCCCAGCGCGCCTTCATCATGCCCCGGATCGCCGCCCGGCAGAGGCGGAAGGTCGCGGTCAGGTTCACGTCGATGAC
>JBIJDO010000294.1:0-4297 GCA_044344105.1 Tabrizicola sp. | reverse complement strand
TGCAAAGTCAAGAAAAGCGACGTTTTGTCGCGGGCGCCTATGACCGCCTTTCGGTGCCGGCGTCCCTCGTCCCTGGTTGTCGCGCGTGCGGGAAGTCGTCGAAGACCCACGAGGCGCTAATCGCGCCAGAGCGCCCCAAGCATCGCCCTCAGCGCCACAAGCGCCTCCGCCCCGTCTTCGCAGGAGGGACCGACCCGAACCGCGACGGTCGCGGCAAACCCGAAGGTCGCGCGCATCTCCGGTCGGACCGTCACCTCGAACCCCGCCGGTCCCACCACGACGCTTTCGACGGCATCTTCGGCCCCGAACGTCTCGTCGCTTGCCTCGAACCAGACCGGCCCGCCACCGACGGGCTGGCGGAAGAGCACATAGCCTTCGTCCGCATCCTCACCTGCGGCGAAACCGACGAAAAGCTGCCCCTCATCCTCCACCACAGACCCATAAGCCGCCTTCACCGTGATGTCGGCCATGGCTGCCCTCAGGTCCATTTCGCAACGGGCGGCAGGCTCATCAGCACCGCATTGGCGTCATGCCCGGTTTCCAGCCCGAACTTGGTGCCGCGGTCGTAGACGAGGTTGTACTCGGCATAAAGCCCGCGGTGGATCAGCTGGGTTTCCCGGTCGGCCTCGGTCCAGGGCGCGGCAAGCCGCCGTTCGATCAGCGGCAGGTATGCCGGAAGAAAAGCCGACCCCACGGCTTGCGTGAAGGCAAAGTCGCGGTCCCAGTCGCCAGTGTTGAGGTCATCATAGAAGATGCCCCCGACCCCGCGCGCCCGGCCCCGGTGCGGGACGAAGAAATACTCGTCGGCCCAGGCCTTGAACTTCGCGTAGTAGTCCGGCGCATGCGCGTCGCAGGCGGCCTGCATCTGGCCGTGGAAATGCGCGGTGTCCTCGGGGTATTCGATGCAGGGGTTGAGGTCCGATCCGCCGCCGAACCACCAGGC
The DNA here is from genome assembly GCA_044344105.1 of Tabrizicola sp. GTDB lineage: Bacteria > Pseudomonadota > Alphaproteobacteria > Rhodobacterales > Rhodobacteraceae > Tabrizicola. Next base: position 3,354 of record JBIJDO010000294.1, on the reverse strand, counting down.
ACCGGGGGTCCAGAACATCCGGGTGTTCATGTGGACCGCAGGCGCGTGCGGATTCTGCAGATGTGCCACCAGGCTGATGCCGCTGGCCCAGAACCGGGGGTCATCCGCCATCCCCGGCACGCCGCGCGCCGCCATCGCCCGCTGCGCTTTGTCGCCCAGAACGCCGTGGACCTGCGACCAGTTGACCCCGACCTTCTCGAAGACCGCCCCGCCGCGCATCACGCTCATGATGCCCCCGCCACCATCCTCGGCGCGGCTGGTGGGGGTCACCTCGAACCGACCGGGCTCGCCCTTGGCAATACGGTCCTCCAGCCCCTCGAAGGCCGCGACGATCCGGTTGCGCAGGGTATGAAACCACTCGGCGGCCTCTGCCTTGCGACGGTCGAAGGGATCAGCCATGGTCAGGTCTCCGAACTGCTTGGGTGCAATGCCTATCACCGCCGGGATCGGCTTTCCACAGTCTGAGGAGGGTTAGATGAAACGACTGGCTTTTCTGATGCTTGGCGGTCTCGCCGCCTGCGGTACGCCCCAGGAGCAATGCATCAGCCGCAACACCCGCGACCTGCGCACCGTCGACCGGCTGATCGCCGAGACCGAAGGCAATCTGGAGCGCGGCTATGCCTTCGAGACCATCACCGTCTATGAAGACTATTGGACCTATTGCCAGCAGCCCAGACCGCCGGAGGGGGAACCGGTCCCGCCGCCGCGGCTGTGCCTGGATGAGCGCCCCGTGTCGGTCGAACGTGCCAAGGCCATCGACCTGAAGGCCGAGGCAGCCAAGCTGGAGGGCCTGAAGTCCAAACGCGAGGACCTCGCCCGCCGGGCCGAGGCCGTTGTGGCCCAATGCAAGGCGGAATACCCCGAATGATCAGTGCGCGGGCGCGCGGATCACATCCAGCAGCCCGCGCCCGCCGTCGACGGTCAGGATCTGGCCGGTGACAAAGCCTGACGCATCCGAGGCAAGGAATTGCACGGCTTCGGCAAGCTCTGCGGGTGCCGCGATCCGGCCCAGCGGGGTCGTTTCGGCAATCTCGTCGCGATAGGCAGGATTGTCCTTCAGTGCGGTCTGCAAGCTGGCGCTCATCACCGACCCGAAGGCGACGGCATTGACGCGGATGCCCTTGGGCGCCAGCGCCACGGCCAGCGACCGGGTCATCTGGTCCATCGCCGCCGCCGCCATGGAATAGGCCAGAAGTTCGGGCCGGGTCGCTTGGGCCGTGATCGACGACAGGTTGATGATCGAACCCAGCATCGTTCCCGGCTCTGCCTCGGCCCGTTGCGCATGCTGGATCATCCGCTTGGCCGTCATCTGCGAGATGCGCAGCGCCGAGAGGACATTGTGGCGCCAAAGCTCTTCGACGCCGTCGCCGTCCGGGTTCAGGACCTCCGACACGATGGTCCTGCGGTTGGCATTGACCAGAAAGTCCACGCGGTCGAAGGCATCGAACGTGGCCGACAGCAGGTTGGCGATGGTCAGCTTTTCGGTCAGGTCGCCGGCAAAAATCCGGATCGGCCCTTCTGCCTGCGCCTCTTCGCCGAGTTCCGCCTCCAGAAGCGCCTCGTCGCTGTCGGCGAACATCACGCTTGCCCCCTTGTCGACCAGATGCCGCGCAATGGCGAGGCCGATGCCCGAGGCGGCACCGGTCACGATGGCAGTCTTGCCGGAAACGGAAAAGGACATGGGCGGCCTCGTGTCAGGATTTGGCCCGCGCCGGGTCGCGGCGGGGCTTCTGGGCATGGATCACGCGAAAGACACCGTCCTTGACGATGTCCTTCACCTCAAGAAAGGCTTCGGACAGAACCGGATCATAGGGCAGATGCCGGTTGGCCACCAACCAGAGGCTGCCGGACGGCGCAAGCATGCGCCGGGCCGCGCGGATGAAGGCTGCCCCAAGGGCCGGGTCGGCCTCGCGTCCGGTGTGGAAAGGCGGGTTCATCACGACGGCATCCAGCAGGGTCTCGGGCCGCCATGTTGTCGCATCGGCCCAGTGGAACCGCGCACGCGGGTCGGTGACGTTCCTGCGGGCGCAGGTCAGCGCATCCGCTTCCGCCTCGACGAGGTCCAGCCGCTTCACACCGGGACGGGTGAGGATTTCGCGCGCCAGATAGCCCCACCCGGCCCCGAGGTCGGCGATCTTTCCACCCATCTTGGCAGGCAAGGCTTCGGCCAGGAGGATCGAGCCCGCATCCGGGCCATCGGCGGAAAATGTGCCGGGGAGGGTGTGGAATCCATCGGCAATTGCCGGCCGGGCCGCCCAGTCGGACAAATCCTTCCCGGCAGGGAAGGTTGCCAGCTTGCCATGTGCCTTGGACAGGCTTTCGGACAGGTCCACCCGGCCCCGCAAGTCCTTCAGCGCCGTGTCGATTCCGTCTGTCTTCTGGCCGTCCACCGCAATCCAGCCGCCCGGCACAACCTCTGCCGCCGCCTGGGCGATCAGCGCACGCGCCGCCTCACGCGAACGGGGCAGGCAGACAATCGCCGCAGCATAGGGCGCGGACGGCGTCACCGAATACTGCCGCGAAAAATGGTCATGGTCGGGCTTGAACCCGGTCAGCACCACCACCCTGCCCGCGGGCAAAGCCGACAGATCATCACCGGATCGGGGGCGATAGACCGCAATCTGCCCCGTGTCAGGCAGTGCCAGTGCGCCGGTTTCCAGCGCCAGGGTCAGGCGGGCGGATCGCATGAGCCGGGGCCTTACGCCCCGAGGTTCCCTCTGATGGGCCGCGCGATCATTCCTTCTCCATCGTGCATTGCAGCGGGTGCTGATGCCTGCGTGCGAAGTCCATCACCTGCGCCACCTTGGTTTCCGCCACTTCGAAGCTGAACACCCCGACCACGGCGAGCCCCTTCTTGTGGACCGTCAGCATGATCTCGAAGGCCTGGGCATGGTTCAGACCGAAGAAGCGTTCCAGCACATGCACGACGAATTCCATCGGGGTGTAGTCGTCGTTCAGAAGCATGACCTTGTACAAGGGCGGACGCTCGGTTCGCGTCTTGGTCTTGGTCAGGACCAGCGTGTCCTCCCCCGGGCCATCCGTCTTGTCAGACATGCTAAACGGGCGGATCGACACGTCGGGAAGGCCTTTGCGACAGGATTCGGGGGTTGCATCTCTTGCAGGAAATATAGCCTTTTCTCAATCGGCGAAAAGGGGGCGACTGAGCGAGGGCGCTATGCTGACCACAATCGGCTTCGATGCGGACGATACGCTGTGGCACAACGAGGCGTTCTTCCGCCTGACGCAGGACCGCTTCACGCGCCTTCTGGCCGACCATGCGGACACCGCGCATCTGGCCGAACGCCTTGAGGCGGCCGAGCGGCGCAACCTCGGGGCCTACGGGTTCGGCGTGAA
>JBIJDO010000293.1:0-4305 GCA_044344105.1 Tabrizicola sp. | reverse complement strand
CGCCCAGAAGGTACGATCCATCGGGGGTAAAGCTTTCCGGGCCGCAGAAGAAGGTTTTGATCCCGGCGGTCTTCATCACCGGATAGCGTTCGAAAGCCGCTTCCAGGAACGGTGTCATCCGGTCCCAGTCGGGCGGCAGGACGGAGAAGCTGGCACCTTCCGGGATGCCGTTAAGGTTCCACGCTGCCCCTTCGGGTTCGAACAGGCCGAAGAGCATGCCCCCGCCTTCCTCGCGCACATAGGTGTAGGTGTCGGGGTCCTCGACCACCGGCAGGTCGGGGTGCATGCCGGGCAGGGTCTCGGTCAGAAGGTAGTAGTGTTCCGCCGCCTGCAGGGGCACGCGGACGCCGATCTTCGCGCCCAGCTGGCGCGACCACATGCCGGTGGCCAGCACCACCTGTTCCGCGATGATCGTGCCTTGCGGGGTGACAACGCCGGTCACGCGGGTGCCGGTCATAGCAAAGTCGGTGACCGGTGTGCCTTCGAAGAACCGCACCCCTCTCGCCTTGGCACCCGCTGCCATCGACATGGTCGCATCGACCGGATTGGCGCGGCCATCGGTGGGCGTCCAGAAGCCCGACAGGATGCCCTTCGTCTCAATCAGGGGGAACTTCTGCTTGATCTCGGCCGGGGAAAGCTCGAACCGCTCCAACCCCTGGCTGCGGACGAAGTTGGCGTCGCGCTTCATCACCTCGCGCCGGTTGGCATCGCAGGCAAGGTGGATATGCCCGCATTGCCGCCATCCGGTGGACAGGCCGGTCTCGGCGGGCAGGTCGATGTAGAGCTGGCGGGTGTACTGCTCGATCCAGATCAGCGTCACGGTCGACATGCCTCCCGAGGCAATCAGCCCCGCCGCGTGCCAGGTGGTGCCCGAGGTCAGCTTGTCGCGTTCCAGCACCACGACATCGGAGACGCCCAGCTTTCCGAGATGATAGGCGATCGAGGTGCCGATGGCTCCGCCGCCGATGATGACGATCCGGGCATGGGTGGGAAGGGTCGGCATGGCGGCTCCTTCGGAACGGGGCGTCACAGACGGCGAAGAGTATCGCCAAGACGCATCTCGCCATCCTGCTCCACTGAACAGAAAAGCCCGCGCAGGCGAAGCGGCAGGTGGTCGGAGCGGGTGATCCAGTCAAATGCCGCCCGCCCGCAGCGCACCTTCCACTTCACGCAGCCGTCGTTCGGCTCGTCGCTGATCCGCAGAATGGCGGTCCCGGCCTGCAGAAAAGTGCCTTCCGGCAGGTTTTCTTCGGTCAGGTTCATGTCCACGGCGATGTTGTCGCCGGGATGAGGCACCCTGTCGCGGTCGCGCCAGACCAGATCCAGAACCTGCCAGGGCATGATGGAAACCTGATTGCGGGGGTCGGGGCGGCCGTCGGGCAGCGTCAGCCAGGGGCGCGAAGCCTCAAAGTCTCCGGCGACGCCCAAAGCGCTGGTGAAGGTCAGCACCTGCGGAAAGGTCCGGACGTTGGGACGGGGTCGTGCGCACAGCAGGCGCGCCACCCCGCCGTCGCGAGGGGCGGCAAGGATGGCGGGAAGAGCGGCGCCAAGCTCATCCGCCGTGACGGGATCGGCTGGGCCTTTGTTCATTCCGTCTCCTCTGCCACTGTCGCACGAAGCTTGGTCAGTCGGGCGTGGTGGGCATCGCAGTTGGTGCAGGCGGGTTCTTCTGCAGTTTGCAGGGCAACGGGGGTGGTTCCGTCGGGCATCGGAACGGTCAACCCGACCCCGGCCAGCGCTGCCAACCCGATCGCAATCGAGGCCGCCCGAAGCGGGGGAACCCCGGTCATTCCGCTGCCTGCCGCAGTTGCGACGCAGGTACGAGGCCCACATCGACCTTGTCATGCGGCATCGGCAGGTCGACATCCACGACCGCGTCCAGCTCTCTTGCATAGCGATGCCCGGCATAGGTGGCGGCGGCAATGATCGCCGGGGCCTCGCAGTCCCCGATCCGCGCAAGGGTAAATGGCAGGGCGGCATGGCTTCCGTCCGGGGCATATCGAAGGGCAGTGTAAAGGTCATCCACCGGCGCGCGTTGGCCGACAAGCACCAGATTGGCGGCGGGCAAGACGCTTTCGCGTCCCGAATGGGCGCAACACAGCGTCAATCTCTTGCCATCGAACCAGGAAAGTTCCGCCGCGGTCATCAGGACGATCCCGAGGCCGATCAGATGCCCTGGCACGCGCCAGCCCTCACCGGTGTTCTGCGACCAGTGCGACACTCGGTCGTTGGGCGTGACCAGCGTCACCTCCAGCCCTTCGGCGCGCAGCCGTTCGGCAATCACGCCGCCCATGTAGTAGCCATCGGCGTCATAGACAACCGTCTGACCGGTGGGCAGGCGACCGTCCATGATGTCGTCGGGGGTAAAGACGGGGGTCGCACCTTCGGCGATGGGCGCGAAGCGGTTGCCGGTGAACAGGTCGCGCCGCCAGCGCGCGCCGGTGGCGATGACGACATGGTCGGCACCGAAGTCGCGCACATGCTGCGCGGTCAGGCGGCTCTCGCGGAAGACCTCGACATTGGCCATCCTGGCGATCTGCCCTTCGCGCCAGTCGCGGACCCGGATGTATTCGCGCATGCCGGGCAGCGCCGCCTCGCGCACCACGCGGCCGCCCAGGACACGGGACGCCTCGGCCAGCGCCACCCGGTAGCCGCGGGCACCAAGCGCGCGGGCGGCCTCCAGCCCGGCGGGCCCTGCGCCGACAACCAGCACCTGCGTGTCCGAACCGCGCGCGGCGATCTTCTCCGGATGCCAGCCGCGCCGCCATTCCTCACCCATGGTCGGGTTCTGGGTGCAGCGGATCGGCAGGGCAAGGCTGTCGCCCGAGTAACATATGTTGCAGCCGATGCATTCGCGGATGTCCTCGACCCGGCCCTCCTCGATCTTCTTCGGGATGAAGGGATCGGCGATGGAGGGCCGCGCCGCCCCGATCAGATCGGTCAGCCCCGACCTCACCCAACGTGCCATCGTGTCGGGAGAAGTGAAGCGGCCAACTGTTACCACCGGCTTTGACGTCACCGACTTCACCCAGGTCATGTAGGGTTCCAGCGCGCCTTCTCTGGCAAAGCGCGAGGCACCCATTTCCAGCGAGTAGTCGGCGATGTTGATGTCCCAAACGTCGGGCATCTCGGCCATCGTGGCGAACATTTCCTGCCGCTCGCCGAGGATCGGCTGGCCGTCCTCGCCAACTTCCGCATCGGCAGCAAACCGGACTGCGACAGCACAGCGGTCGCCCACGGCGTCTTTCGTCTCGGCGATCAGTTCGCGGACCAGGCGGGTCCGGTTCTCCAGGCTGCCGCCATATTCGTCGGTCCGGGTGTTGGTCGCAGGGTCAAGGAAATGCGCCAGAAGATAGCCGTGGGTGGCGTAGACATAGACGATGTCGAACTCGGCCGCCCTCGCGCGGAGCGCGGCGTTCCGATGCCACCGGCGGAAGGTGCGGATGTCCTCCTTGTCCATCGCGCGGGACTGGAACGGGTGGCCGACGCCGTTCGGGCGGCTGGCCACGTCCATCGACACCAGGCGTGAGGCAAGGTTGGCGCTGCGCGACCCGCCGAACCACAACTCGCAGCCCGCCAGCGCGCCATGCGCGTGGACCTTGTCCGTCATCAGCCGGTGATTGCGGACATCGATGTCGTCCCAGATCGTCGCCGAGATATGCAGCGCATCATCCGACGCGGGGTGGATCGAACAATATTCGGTATTGACCACGCCCCAGCCGCCCTCGGCCTTCACCCCGCGCATTTCCGCCAGAGTGCGGGGCCGCACCCAGCCCATGCCGGTGCAATGCGGCACCTGATAGAAGCGGTTCTTCGTCGTTACCGGGCCAAGGCGGACCGGTTCAAAAAGGATGTCATAGCGGGCGTCACGCACCATGGGTCACGTCCTTTCCGTGATGCCGGGTGCGCGCGTGGCGACCGTCTCTGGCCCGAAAATCTGGGCAGGAAACAGCGCCGCGAGATGCTCGATGCCGCGCTGACGACACCCAGAGCGCTTGAACGCGGCAGGATACAGCAGGTGGTTGAGCCAGAGCCCGTCGTAGAAGGCTTCAAGCCCAAGCGCCGTCTGCATTGCATCGCGCTGGTGACCCGGCGTGTCCTGGCCCAGGCTCCGGATGATCGCGACCGTGGCGTCCAGCCGTTCATCGTCAATTGGTTCGACGATCCGGCGGTAGATGTCGCGCGCTCCGGCATCGCCCCAGAAGGCGAACCAGACAGCCAACGTCCTGCGGTTGCAGACCTTTGGATGGAAGCGGGCGTCCAGAAGGGAAACCAGCCGTTCGGCGTGCGTCAGGGCCGCATCGT
>JBIJDO010000097.1:0-8529 GCA_044344105.1 Tabrizicola sp. | reverse complement strand
GGGGACTGGGACGGGGCGGCGGCGGAAAAGGCGCTGCGGCTCTTGGCGCGCCGACGCACCGGAGCAGGGGAGCGGTTTGCGCCGGGGCCCGAGGCTCTTGCCCATGCCGTGGTCGACCAGCTGACCCGGCAGACCGTGGACTGTCTCTTGGAAGCGGCCTTTGGCGAAGACGTCGCCTTTGCCGGTGAAGCACCGGAGACACTTGCGCGCCACCGGTTGACCAAAGCCGGGCTTGACCAGCACCGCGGCGTGGTCGAGGTGGCCGTCAAGCTGGGCGTTCCGGTCATCGGGCTGGGAGCTTCGGCCCCGTCCTACTACGGCGCGGTGGGCGACCGGCTTGGCTGCCGGATGATCCTGCCCGAACATGCCGGGGTCGCCAACGCCATCGGCGCGGTGGCCGGACAGGTCAGTCAGCGCGTGTCGGGCACTGTCTCCTCGCCCTCAGAGGGCCGTTTCGTCGCGCATCTTGCCGAGGGTCTGCAGTCCTTTACAGACGCCGAGGCCGCGCTGGCTGCGCTGGAAACCGCCCTGACTGCCGACGCCTCGAACCGCGCGCGTGCGGCCGGGGCGGTGGACCTGCGCCTGAACGTGGAGCGGGAGGTGCGGGAGGTCGAGATCGAAGGGCGAAAGATGTTCATCGAGGCCAGGGTGACGGCCACCGCCTCCGGTCGGCCGCGCGTGGCACATTGACCCCGGCGCGCGCCCCGCCCGCCGCGAAGATCGGCCCGATCCCGGGAGACGAGCGCCCCGTCACGTGGAGGCGGGTCTGCGGATTCACCCTTGACCTTGAACGGCCCGGACCTTACTCCGCCAGCCGTGGCTAGGTAGCTCAGCTGGTTAGAGCGCGCGACTCATAATCGCGAGGTCGAGGGTTCGAGTCCCTCCCTCGCCACCACTTCCGCCGAAGTCTATTCTGCCGCAGTCTGGCCGATGACTTTGGCCGGGTCATCGGGGGCCAGTTCCTCGAAGTCGAAATTGTCCAGCCGACGGGCGCGCTTTCCGGCCTTTTCGGAGGACACCTTGATGTCTTCGATGTCCTTCGCCGCTTGCCCGAAATGCCGGTCGAGGCTTTCGACGCGGGTGCCGAGGCGGTCAACATCGGCATAGAGGAGCGCCAGTTCCTTGCGGATCGCCCCCGCCTGTTCGCGCATCCGCGCGTCCTTGAGGATCGCCCGCATGGTGTTCAGCGTCGCCATGCAGGTGGTGGGCGACACGATCCAGACCTTTGCCGCAAAGCCCTCGCGCACGAGTTCCGGGAAGTTGGCGTGCAATTCGGCGTAGACCGCTTCCGAAGGCAGGAACATCAGGGCACCGTCCGCCGTCTCGCCTTCGAGGATGTATCGCTCGGCAATCGCCCGGATATGCGCGCGGACCGCCGTCCGCATGGCCTGGGCGGCCTCCTGCGCGGCGCGCGGGGTGTCGGCGCGGCGCAAAGCCTCATAGGCCTCCAGCGGGAACTTGGCGTCGATGACGATGGGGCCTGGGGGATTGGGCAGATGGATCAGGCAGTCGGCGCGGCGGTCGTTGGAAAGCTTCGCCTGCATGGTGTAGGCGTCCTTTGGCAAGGCCTTCTGCACGATGTCGTTGAGCTGGATTTCCCCGAACGCGCCACGGGTCTGCTTGTTCGACAGGATGTCCTGGAGGCTGAGGACGTTGCCGGACAGCTTTTCGATATTGGCCTGCGCCTTGTCGATGGTTTCCAGCCGCTGCTGCAACTCGCCGAGGCTGCGGGCGGTCCGGGTCGATGTGCCGTGCAGCGTCTCGGTCATCTGGCGCTGCACCTCGGCCAGGCGGCTCTCCATCACCTGCAGCATCGCGGTCTGGCTGACAGCCTGCGCTTCGGACACATGGTGCAGCCCGCCTGCCAGCCGTTCCTGACCGTCGCCAAGCGTCTGCAGGCGCGAGGAAAGCCAGGCAACCTCGCGCATCAGGGGTTCCGCCGTGGCCGCAGAGCGGGAGGATGAACGCAGGATCAGGATGAGGAAGCCGAGAAGCACCGCGCCGAGGCCGCCGAGGACGAGGACCTCGGGGTCGTTCCAGGCATAGGTCTGGCCGAAAAGCGTGATCATCGGCGGCCAAAAAGCCGTTCGATGTCGTGGAGCGACAGTTCGACATATGTGGGCCGTCCGTGGTTGCACTGGCCCGAAAGCGGTGTCGCCTCCATCTCGCGCAACAGCGCGTTCATTTCCTCGGGGCGCATCTGACGGCCAGAGCGGACCGAGCCGTGGCAGGCCATGCGGCTGAGGATCGCGTCGATCTTCGCGCGGACAAGCTGGCTGTCGCCCTGGTCGGCCAGTTCGTCGAGGATGTCGCGGAGCAGGGCCTCGCCGTTGACCGCACCCAGCACGGAAGGGGTCTCGCGGATGGCGACGGCATTGCCGCCGAAGGGTTCCAGCGTCAGCCCGACTTCGGCCAGCGCGGGAGCGGCGTCGAGGAGGCGGGCGGCATCGGTCGGCGAAAGCTCGACGATCTCGGGGATCAGCAGGGCCTGGGCAGGGATGCCGGTCTCGGCCAGCTGGCGTTTCAGGCGTTCGTAGACCAGCCGTTCATGCGCGGCGTGCTGGTCGACGATGACAATGCCGTTGGCGGTCTGGGCGACGATCCAGTTTTCATGCAGTTGCGCGCGGGCGGCACCAAGCGGATGCTCATCGTTCGGCTGCGCCTCCTCCTCGCGGGGCGAAGCGACGACCGGGGCCTGGGGGGTCTCGGCAAAACCCGGCGACTGGAAGGCGAAGGCGCGGGCGATGGCAGGCTGGCCGGGACGGTCCATCTGATGCACCGGGCGAAACGCCTGCAGCGTGGCCGCGCCGACGGTGGAGGACGCCCGGTGCCCGGCCCCGGTGAGCGCCGACTTCAGCGCGGTGATGATCAGGCTGCGGGCGGCGTCAGGCTCGCGGAAGCGGACCTCGGCCTTGGCCGGATGCACGTTCACATCCACGCGCTGCGGGTCGGCGATCAGGTTCAGGACCGCCGCCGGGTGCCGGTCGCGGGAGAGAACGTCGAAATAGGCCGCCCGAAGCGCGCCATAAAGCATCCGGTCCAGCACCGGGCGGCCGTTGACGAAGAGATACTGCTGCGCCGAAGACCCCCGCGAATAGGTCGGGAGGGCCGCATAGCCTTGAAGCCGCAGCCCCTCGCGCTCGGCGTCGATGCGCAGGGCGTTTTCGGTGAAGTCGCGGCCCAGCACCCCGGCAAGCCGCCCCTGGAGCGCGTCGAAGAAATCGCCGCTCGCCGGATCGGCGCGGAAGAGCACCCGCGCATCGCCCCCGGTCACATCGCGCAGAGTGAAGCCGACCAGCGGCCCGGCCATGGCAAGGCGGCGGACGCCTTCGGTCACCGCCTGCACCTCCGCCCGGTCCGAGCGCAGGAATTTCAGCCGCGCCGGGGTGGCAAAGAAGAGGTCGCGAAGTTCGACAACGGTGCCACGGGTCAGGGCCGCCGGGCGGACAGGGGTCAGCCGACCGCCCTCGCAGGAGATTTGCAGTCCTGCCTCGCCGTCGGCCCGCGAGGTGATGGTCAGACGTCCCACCGCGCCAAGCGAGGGCAATGCTTCGCCCCGGAACCCGAAGCTGCGGATGTCGAGCAGATCCGACCCGTCGATCTTCGACGTCGCATGGCGGGACAGGGCAAGCGGCAGGTCCGTGGCGGTCATCCCGCAGCCGTCGTCCGTCACCCGGATCAGCGTCTTGCCGCCATCGGCGATGTCCACCACGATCCGCCCCGCCCCGGCGTCCAGCGCGTTCTCGACCAGCTCCTTCACCGCCGAGGCCGGGCGTTCCACCACCTCGCCCGCCGCGATGCGGTTGATGGTCGTCTCATCCAGTTGGCGGATCACCGGACGGCCTTGAGCGCCCGCTATCTTGGGGGTGTGAAGGGTCATGCCCCCATCTGTAGCAGGCACAACCGAGTCGGGGAAGGACGAATGGGTCAGGTCTCGGGCGTCGGCGGACCTGCGGCCCGAGGAAATGCCGGGGGGAAAACGGCTTCGTTTCCCGCGCCAGCACAGGGCCGGGCACGCGCGGGACACAGCATCAATCTTGCACTTGCTGTCCGATCCGCTTAGGCCATTGAGTGAACGGCACGGGGCATTCTCCCGCTGCCGGAACGCACCTAGGCGCACAGGGAGATCCTCCAGATGACCAATGTCGTAATCGTGTCGGCGGGCCGGACGGCCGTGGGCAGCTTCAACGGTTCGTTCGCGAACACCCCCGCGCATGATCTGGGGGCTGCGGTGATCGAGGCGGTCGTGGCGCGGGCGGGGATCGACAAGGCCGAGGTGGAAGAGACGATCCTGGGTCAGGTACTGACCGCCGGCCAGGGGCAGAACCCGGCGCGGCAGGCGCATATCAAGGCAGGTCTGGCGAAGGAATCCTCAGCCTGGTCGCTGAACCAGGTCTGCGGCTCGGGTCTGCGGGCCGTGGCGCTGGGCGCGCAGCATGTCCAGTTGGGTGACGCGAAGATCGTCGTCGCGGGTGGGCAGGAATCGATGTCGCTGTCGCCCCATGTCGCGCATCTGCGCAGCGGGCAGAAGATGGGTGACCTCAACTTCATCGACTCGATGATCAAGGATGGGCTTTGGGACGCCTTCAACGGCTATCACATGGGCCAGACGGCGGAAAATGTCGCGAACCAGTGGCAGATCAGCCGCGACATGCAGGACGAATTCGCTCTGGCCAGCCAGAACAAGGCCGAGGCGGCGCAGAAGGCCGGCAAGTTCAAGGACGAGATCGTCGGCTTCACAGTGAAGAGCCGCAAGGGCGACGTCGTGGTGGACGCAGACGAATACATCCGCCACGGCGCGACGATGGACGCGATGCAGAAGCTGCGTCCGGCCTTCGTGAAGGACGGGTCGGTCACGGCCGCGAATGCCTCGGGCCTGAACGACGGCGCGGCGGCGGTTGTCTTGATGACCGCTGAAGAAGCCGCGAAGCGCGGGCTGACCCCGCTGGCGCGGATCGCGGCCTATGCGACGGCGGGTCTTGACCCGTCGATCATGGGTGTCGGACCGATCCATGCCAGCCGGAAGGCGCTGCAAAAGGCGGGCTGGAAAGTCGGCGATCTTGACCTCGTCGAGGCGAACGAAGCCTTTGCCGCCCAGGCCTGCGCGGTGAACAAGGACATGGGCTGGGACCCCTCGATCGTGAACGTGAACGGCGGGGCGATTGCCATCGGCCACCCGATCGGTGCCAGCGGCGCGCGCATTCTGAACACGCTCTTATTCGAGATGGGTCGGCGGGGTGCGAAGAAAGGCCTTGCAACGCTGTGCATCGGTGGGGGCATGGGTGTCGCGATGTGTTTGGAACGCTGACCGACTGATGCAATCCCAGCCTTCCAGTCAGCCAATTCTCATCACTGGGAAGCCGTCGCGCCAGGTTGATTACGTCGGAGCCTTTTTTGATGCGGCCAGGCTGCCGGGGCAATCACCGTTGCGTCTTGGAAGGCGGCTTTTGCGGTGCACCATGTCGCCCCAATACCTGACCGTACCGACGTTCTTTCGTCTTGGCCTCTATCGCCCTGAAATGAGCGGACCTGAAGTCGCGGCCTTTATCGGCGGTGTCTCAAACTACCGCTTCAATCGGCTGCTGAACGGGCCAAGCTCGGAGAACGAAACCGAGGCTTTGAAGGACAAGCTGGAGACGGCACACAGGCTTGCCCTGGCGGGCATCCCGACGGCCAAGGTGCTTGCCGTCTATCCGGGCCATCATCGTTCTGGCGCGGCGACGGTCCTGACATCGGCTTCCGAGATTGAAGCCTATCTGCTGAGGCCCGAATCTACGCCGTGCTTTGGAAAACCAATACTCGGGGGAGCTGGAAATGGCGTCGTCGCCATCGAAGGTTCACCCGAGAATGGCAACCTTCTTCTGGGCAACGGGCGGGTGATTTCCGCAGCCGCACTTGCTCAAGAGATCGTGGGGCACTACTCGAAAGGCTATATGTTTCAAGAGCTTTTGCGCGCATCTGATGAAGTTCGCGCTCTCTCGGGGCCCGGCATTCCGAGCGTTCGCATTTACACGCTTTGGCTTGAGGGTGGCCCGCGGCCGCTTTATGCCTCGGCCCGGCTGCCGGCGCCTTCTGCGATGTCGGACGATGACGCGATACCGGGCATCGCCAGGTTGCATCTTGACCTCGAGACTGGCGCGATCCTGCGCGCGCAGGATAACGACAAGGATGCCGGACACTCGGTCACCCTTGCGCCGGTAACCGGCATCCGTCTGGAGGGCCAAGCATTCCCCGATTGGCAGCGAACCGTCGCGACGGCGGTGGAAACCCATCGGCAATTCCCGAAACACCGCGCTGTCGGTGTCGATCTGGCCCCTACCGATCGCGGACTGATCGTGAACGAGGCCAATGCGACCCCCGGTTCGAAGAACTATCAGCTGGCTAGTCTTATAGGGATGTTGAACCCGAAGTTCAGCCCCCTTTTCCGACAAGCGTTGGCCGAGCGCGGCGTGAAGCGCCCGGTTCGCGGCGTGCCGTGGCCTTCCGGTTGACTCGGCAGGTCGCTTCCCGCTTTTGTGACGCAGCAGTATCGACGAAATAAGCACTGTCTGGAGGGGGTGAGATGGGTCTGGTCGCACAGTTCACTGGAGGCTCGCGCGGGATCGGCGCTGGGATCTCGGTCGCAATCAAGGCAGCGGACTGAGCGATGGGCGCGAATGACGCCGGGAATGTCGAGGCCACGACATCGCTTTGGCTATCTGCCTTGAGCGTCCAGCCAGGATGCAGGTCGCGTTAGGGTGGACGACAGCGCACAGCCGGTTCTTCGGACCCATGCCGTCAGGCACGGCGCGGATGTGTCGGCGTCTTTTCGTGCCGCGTCCGCACTTCCGGGACATTCATGGTCACGGCTGATCCGGCGGCTCGTCCGAAGCAGCTTCAATCAGCAATCCGTCGGGCCGGACGAATTCTTTCTGTTCGGCATGCACCGCCCGGACATGACCGACGCGGAGTGCCGGGCCTTTCTGGGCCGCCCGGCGATGATGCGGTTCAACCGTTTCCTGAACGGTCCCGCCGAAGAGGGCAGCGAGGCGATCTTGCGGGACAAGCTTCAGACCGCAGCAATTCTTGCAGCCGCAGGCATTCCGGTCGCACGGGTGCTGGCGATCCATCCCGGCAGCGCACATGCGCCTGGCTCCAGAACACTGGAGACGGCGGCGGACATCGTCAACTTCTTGCTGGACCCCGGAAACGGGCCAATGTTCGGAAAGCCTGTCTATGGCGCGTTCAGCCTTGGGGTGGTCGCGATCGACGGCCCGGTGGGCGGCGGAAAACTGCAACTGAGCGATGGACGCACGGTTCCCGCCGACCAGTTGGCCGCCGAGATCGTCCGGACCTACGGGCGGGGCTACATGTTCCAGGATCTCTTGCGGTCCTCTGCGGCGGTCAGGCATCTTTCCGGCCCGGTTCTTCCCGGACTGCGCATCTATTCGCTGTGGATCGGGGGCGACGCCCGTCCGGTCTATGCCGTGATGCGCATGCCCGAAGTTGGTGAGGTCGCGGAGGACACGAGGTCGCAGGGCGGTGTCCGCTTCCTTCTGGACCTAGCCACCGGTGAGATTCTGCGGACCAAGGCCATGGGGGCATCCGCCGGACCCGCGGCGTTGATCGCGCCGGTGACAGGAACCCAGCTAGACGGTCAGCGCATTCCCTACTGGGATCAGGTGCTTGCGGTCGCGAAATCCGTGCATCGTCAGTTCCCGCAGCAGCGCAGCATCGGCATCGACATTGCCTTGTCTGACCACGGTCTTATCGTCAACGAGGCGAACGCAAGCCCGCTGCACGCGACCTATCAGGCTGTCGGAATGGAAGGACTTCTAAACCCGAGGTTCGCGCCCTTGTTCCGCGAGGTTCTGGCCGAACGCGGCATCCGCAAGCCGTCTCGGGGTGTTCCCTGGCCCGCTGGATAAGTCCGGGCCGGCTGTCCTGGACCTTCGGTTGCGCAAGATTCTTGCGGTATGGCCGTCAAGACGGTAGCGATAGGGAAGTCGGTCAATGAAAGGTCATGCCATGGGTCGCGTCGCGCTTGTCACTGGGGGATCGCGGGGGATAGGGGCGGCGATTTCGGTCGCGCTGAAGGCGGCGGGATACACCGTGGCTGCGAACTATGCCGGCAATGACGCGGCAGCGGCGGCCTTTACCAAGGCGACAGGAATCCCGACCTACAAATGGTCCGTCGCCGACTACGAAGCCTGCGCTGCGGGTGCCGCCAAGGTGGAGGCGGACCTTGGGCCCGTGGCGGTGCTGGTCAACAACGCAGGGATCACCCGCGACGCGATGTTTCACAAGATGACCCCGGCGCAGTGGAAAGAGGTGATCGACACCAACCTCTCGGGCCTTTTCAACATGACCCATCCCCTGTGGTCGGGGATGCGCGACCGCAAGTTCGGGCGGGTGATCTCGATCAGCTCGATCAACGGGCAGAAGGGCCAGGCCGGGCAGGCGAACTATTCGGCGGCCAAGGCCGGCGACCTTGGGTTCACCAAGGCGCTTGCGCAGGAGGGCGCGCGGGCCGGGATCACGGTGAACGCG
>JBIJDO010000173.1:0-6052 GCA_044344105.1 Tabrizicola sp. | reverse complement strand
CGGAAATGGTCAAGGCCATCGACGAAAAAGTGCTGAACGAACGCATCATCCCGCTGATCCCGGTGGGCCGTCTGGGCGAGCCCGAGGAAATCGCGCGGATCGTGGTCTTCCTGGCCAGTGACGAGGCCGGGTTCATCACCGGCTCGACGATCAGCGCGAACGGCGGACAGTTCGTCGTCTAGCCCCGGCGCATCGGGATTGCAGGGGCGGTTGTGCCTGAAGTACGGCTGTTGACGCGGTCGCATCCGCAGAAGACGCGAGGTCATTGCCGGTGCATCCGACACGCACGGACAGTCTGGTCCGGAAAGTCCTGACGACGGCGAAAAGGCCGAAGGCCGTCGACGTATACGGCCTGTTGCTGCAGGCCTCGAAGGAAGCCGGGCGTTCGCCGCTTTCGATGACGGTCGAGATGCTGCGGCGGCTCTTCGGGGCGCAACGGCTTACCCCGCTGGACTACTTCGACTTCCGTCTCTACCGGCCTGAACTGACGACCGCCGAGCGCGACGCTTTCATCGGCGAAGCTGCCGTCACGCGCCTGAACGCGGCTTTGCGTCCGGCGGACAAAGGCTCGCTTGCCGGGTTGCTTGCCAGCAAGTCCTTGACGGAAATGGTCCTTCGCGGTGCCGGTCTGCCCGTGTCCAGGACACTGGCCATGGCACAGTCCGCCCCCGCCGCGCTGCCCTATCCGGTTCTGCAAGACGCCTCGGCCATCGCAGCCTTCCTGCAAGAACCGGGTCGGCTGCCGGTCTTCGGCAAACCGAACGGATCGACACTTGGCATCGGGGCGGCCAGCTTTCATGCCGTCGACGGCGAGGATCTGATCCTGGGGGACAAGTCCCGCGTACCGCTGCGGCACCTGGCGCAGGAAATCGCGCGCGACCATGCGGAGGGCTATCTCTTTCAGGAAGTTCTGGTCCCTCACCCGGAGCTTGCGCGGCTGATCGGGCCGGTCATCGGGACCCTGCGCATCGTCAGCCTGTGGCTCCGGGGCGGTCCCGCTCCGCTCTTTGTCATGCTGAAGATGCCCGGCCCCGGGGCGATGGTCGACGGATCGCTGTCCGGAAAGAACGCGGCCGGGTTTGTCGACCCGGTGACGGGCTCCATCCTGCGCGCGCAGTTGCTGAGCGCGCCGATCGGCGAAGACCTGGTCGAAAACCATGTCACGGGAGCAAGGCTTCCGGGGGCAATTCTGCCGGATTATGATCAGGCGCTTGCCCTGGCCCGCGCGGCGCATCTGTTGTTCCCGCGGCATGGCGTGCTTGGCTTCGACGTGATGCTGACCGACCGGGGGCCGCTGATCAACGAGATCAACACAAATCCGCTTTCGTCGCTGGTGCAGCAGGCGCGCGGCAGCGGCCTTCTGGACCAGACCTTCCGGGCCAGGTACCGCGAAGCGCTTACGGTCCAGGGGGTCCGTCTGCCGGTCCGGGGTCTGCGGCTTTGACCGGCTGCCGGTTCGGCTCTGGCACCCTTCTCAAGCGGACCGCCGGGACTTGCCTTGGGCCAGGGCAAAGGGCTAGACCGCTCGGCATCGGGAGTTTCCGGAAGCAGACCAGAGATGATGTCAGAGCGGCCCGTCCTGATCAGCCGTCAGCCCAAGGCGAGGATCGACGTCGAGGCGGCCCTGAAGGCGACAGCCAAACGAACGGGCCGAAGGCTTGTCACGGTCGCGCTGGACCTGCTTGCCGCCATGCTTGGCCCAAGACGGCTTCAACTGGCCGAGTATTTCGTGCAAGGGGCGTGGTCGGGCGACAGGGACGAGCGGCGTGCCTTTGTCGGTTCCTCCGCGAACACGCGCCTGAACCTGTCGCTCATCGCCGCGGGCGAGAATGACAAGTCTTCGCTGATGACCGACAAATACAAGTCTGGTCAGGTACTTGCGGCAAACGGATTCCCGGTCCCCGAAATCAAGGCCGTCTACGGGGCATCCGCGTCCTTCGGTTCGGTGCCGACGCTGCGCTCTGCCGAAACACTGGCAGCATGGCTGGACGAGCCGGGTCATCTTCCCGCGTTCGCCAAGCCGGTGGATGGCACGATGGCGCTTGGATCGGTCCCGCTGATGTCGGCCGGACCGGGGCAGATCGACATCGGTGACCGGGTTGTCGAGACCATGGCCCTGGCCCATGAGGTGGCCGCGCACTACCCGCGCGGCTGGCTGATCCAGGAACAGCTGCGGCAGCCGCCCGAGATCGAGGCGCTGATCGGGCCGGGGGTGGGGACGGTGCGGCTGGTGACACTTTGGGACGCGAACGGACCCGAACTTCTGTACGGAGTCTGGCGTCATCCGGCCCCCGGAACCTGGGTGGATGCGGCGATCCACGGCAAGCCCAATGTCGGTTGCGCGCTGGATCATGAAGGACGGGTGATCCGGGCGCAGGTCGGCGATCTTTTCAGCGGTCGCCCGACCACGCACAGCCTTGTTGCCCCCGAACTGGCCCTGGTTGGCACCCGCCTTGACCAATGGCCGGAAATCCTGTCCATCGGCTGTGCGGCGCACCGTCTGTTTCCGGGTCATGCCCTGATCGGCTGGGATTTCGCCATGACCGTTCGTGGTCCGGTGATCGGCGAGGTCAACCATTGCCCGCTTCACATGTCCTACCAGCGGGCCTTCGGTCGCGGCTTCCTGCATTCTGAACACCGTGCCCGGCTGGACAGGGCAAGGTTGTTGCTTGCGCGCCGTCAAGGGACGAGCGGTCGCAAATGACAAGGATGAAGGCAACAGCCATCGGCTTCAGCGCCGTCCTGATGTGGTCGCTTCTGGCCCTGATCACCATCGGCAGTGCCCCGGTGCCGCCACTGCAACTGAGCGCGATGTGCTTCACCATCGGCGGGCTGATCGGGCTGGTCTGGACGGCCCGCAGCGGGTTCGGCGTCTTGAACGGCGTCAGCTGGAAAGTCTATGCCTTCGGGACAGCAGGACTGTTCGGCTATCACTTTCTGTACTTTACCGCCTTCCGACTGGCTCCCACGGCGGAAACCGGGTTGATCGCCTATCTCTGGCCTCTGTTCATCGTCCTGTTCTCGGGCCTTCTGCCGGGTGAACGGCTGCGTCCTGCCCATATCATCGGAGCGCTGATTGCGTTTGCGGGCGCTGCAATGATCGTGCTGGCGCGCGGGGCCGACAGCGCCGGATCGTCTTTCGGGTTGGCGCTGGCCTTTCTGTGCGCGCTGGTCTGGGCCGGCTATTCCGTTCTGTCCCGGCGTCTGGGAAACGTTCCGACCGAAAGCGTGACCATCTTCTGCCTTGCAACGGCCGGCTTGTCCCTGGTGGCCCATCTTGCCCTGGAAGATACTGTCTGGCCGCAGGACGGGATCGGCTGGGCGGCGGTGGTTGCCCTTGGCATCGGTCCGGTCGGAGCCGCCTTCTTCACCTGGGATATCGGCATGAAACGGGGAGACATCCAGCTTCTGGGGGTTGCGTCCTATGCGGCACCCCTGCTGTCGACCCTTGCCCTCGTGGTCGCCGGAACCGCAGCGCCAAGCTGGACAATCGCCCTGGCCGCGCTGCTGATCGCCTGCGGTGCGGCGCTGGCCGCGAGGGCCAGCGCACAAGGGTCCTAGTGGTGGCTGAGCCGCTCGATCTCCTCCTTGATCCGCAGCTTCTGCTTTTTCAGGTCGGCGATCTTCAGGGCATCCGAACTGGGGCTGCGCTGGGCCTGTTCCACCATCTCCGAGAGGGTCTCGTGCTTCTTGCGCAGTTCCACCAGATGCGATGCGATCGTCATGGTCGTCCTCCTCGGTTGCCTATGGGAAGAGTGCATCACGAAAGTCGAGTCGTGTCATCAACTCTCGCGGAGCCGCGCCGGAACGATGCGGCAAATTCAGCCGAACAGCGCCAGCAGGTCTGCGCCATCGCGGAGGACAGCGGAGGCTTCGGGAGTATAGCTTTCGCGATCCCCCGCATGGACGGGCCCGTCGTGGATAACGAAGGGGGCAAGCAGACGGAAAGGCGCGCGACCGCCTTTTCGGGCCTGTACGATCACCCGGAGCGCCGGTCGTCCCGCCCGTGCGGTCAGCGGCAGGACGACCGGCGACCCGGCCTTCGGGGCCAGACCCGCAAGTACATCGGGCAGTCCATCCGCCCCGCAGATAAGGGTCAGCCAGCCGCCGGGTCGCAGCCTGCGCGTCGCGGCACCGACCCAGTCCCCAAGCGGTGTCGTGACCTGCATGGCCTTCGAGCGCGCCGCGACCGGCGAAGGGCTGCCATCTGCGGCATGATAAGGCGGGTTGGCCAGAACATGGTCGAAGTCATGGCGCAAAGCCTTGGGCATGCGGGAGACGTCGCCCTCATGCACTTCGACGGCAATGCCGTTTCGGTCGGCATTGCGGCGGCACAGGTCGGCATAGGCGGGTTGCAGTTCAAGTCCGGCAAGAGCCAGACCCGGCACCCGAAGACCAAGACAGAGTGCCGCCGCTCCGGCGCCGCAGCCGAGGTCCAGCACGCTCTGCCCTGGCGTGGCCGGGCAGGCGGCGGCCAGAAGCACCGGGTCCGTCGCGGCCCGGTATCCCTTCAGCGGTTGCAGAAGCTGCAGGCGCCCGCACAGGAACTTGTCGTCCGAAAGCTCGGTTTCGGCGAAGGTCATTCGGTCACGGCAAGATCGTTGTCGCGCAGGATCGCTGCGGCCCGGAAGTGATCCGCATCTGCGACCATCAGTCGCTGCGGCAGGATTCCAAGGCTTCCGTCAAGGATGCTCATGTGGACGTCCAGCGGAAAGGCAGCTATACCCTCGCCGTCAAGAAGAACCGTGGCAAAGGCGATCACCGTCGGGTCGGTCGTGCGCAGAAGTTCCTTCATGACGTGCAGTTAATCCCGCCCATCCGGCGGGACAAGGGCGACAAAGGGCGGCATGGACGGCTTGGGCGAAAGCGTGGCGGAAAAGGCAATCACGCCGCAGGACCGGCTCGGTGTTCTCCTGGCCGAGGACATGGACGCGGTCAACCGGCTGATCCGTACCCGGATGGCCAGCAGGCACGCGCCGCGCATACCGGAAGTGACCGCGCATCTGGTCGAGGCGGGCGGCAAGCGGCTGCGACCGCTCCTCACACTGGGCGTTGCCCGGATGTCCGGCTACCGGGGAACTGACCACATCAAGCTGGCTGCAACGGTCGAGTTCATTCACACCGCGACCCTGCTGCACGACGATGTCGTCGACGAAAGCCAGCGCCGGCGCGGTCGTCCGACCGCCAATCTTCTGTGGGACAACAAGTCCAGCGTGCTTGTCGGCGACTACCTCTTCTCCCGCAGCTTCCAGCTGATGGTCGAGACCGGGAACCTCCGCGTTCTGGACATTCTGGCCGATGCCTCGGCCACGATTGCCGAAGGCGAGGTGCTGCAGCTTACGGCCGCACAGGACCTTCGCACCGATGAGGCGGTCTATCTTCAGGTGGTCCGCGGGAAGACGGCAGCACTGTTTGCCGCTGCGACCGAAGTCGGCGGGGTGATCGCCGGACTGCCCGAGCGGGACACGCAGGCCTTGCGCGACTATGGCGATGCCTTGGGAATCGCCTTCCAGATCGCGGACGACATTCTGGACTACGGCGGGTCGGATACCGCCATCGGCAAGAACACCGGCGATGATTTCCGGGAACGGAAAGTGACACTGCCGGTCATCAAGGCCGTGGCACGCGCCAGCGCCGAAGAACGCGCCTTCTGGCAGCGGGTGATCGAGGCGGGCGACCAGAAGACCGGTGACCTTGCTCATGCCCGCATGATCCTGCAGCGGCATGACGCCATTTCCGCAAGCCGCGCCGAAGCCCTGGCCTGGGCCGCGCGCGCAAAGGGCGCACTCCACAACCTGAAAGAGCATCCGATCAGGACCATTCTGTCCGAGATTGCCGATTTCGTCGTAAGCCGCATTTCCTGAGCCAAAGTCGTCTTTGGTTCGCGAAATCACCGGATTGGCATCACTTTTTGGACAAAGTCTTTCACTACCTCATGGGTAAGGGGATGCCATCCGCCGCGGGACTTCGGTCCGTTGCAGCGAACGGTCGCGTGAACTGGGTGTCGACGGGACGGGAATGTTGGTTCTTGTGAACAGGTCGGAAAGCCTGG
>JBIJDO010000292.1:0-4309 GCA_044344105.1 Tabrizicola sp. | reverse complement strand
CCCAGACCCGCCGCTCCTGCGGCGTCATCTCCGCCCGCAGCTTCCGCGCCCTAGCCCGAGTGATGGGGTGAATGCCGGTCATGCGTCACGCCCCATGCCCAAGACCCCCCACCCCAACCCTCCCCACAAGGGGGAGGGAGGGCCAAGCCGCCCGCCACCAGCACCCACCCCAACCCAAGAAGCGCCTCCCCTCCCCCTCGTGGGGAGGGGATGGGGGTGGGGGGCCTGCGGACAGAGCCAGAGGTCGTTCATTTCTTTCGAAGCCTTTCCCATAGCCCTGCCGAAACCCCAAAGACTAGTGCCGACGCAGACCCGATGATCAAGGACACAAGGAAAATCACCCCCGCGCCAGTTTCGTCCATGCCCGTGGGTGGCACGTAGACGCGGTGGAAGAGGGCGTATCCAACGCCACTTGAGTAGAGACCGACAACCAGAAGCCCGAACACGACCGCCAGAGCTGACCGGGTCACAAGCGACAAAGACGTGCGATGAGCAAGAAGAAAGCTGATCATGATGGCGGCTGCACCTCCCAAAACTGCCGCAAAGCCAAGGATCACATAGCTATACATACGGCACCACTCACCCCCGCCACACCAGCCACCCCGGCAGCCACGCCACCAGCGCGCACAACCCCGCCAGCGGAAGGATCGAGTTCCACAGGGTCAGGGTCAGCGCATTGGTCACTCTTTCTCCTCCGGTGTCCGATGCCCATCGCTGTCTTCCGGCTTCCGCCGAAGGGCTTCCCATTCTCTGCGGATGTTCCACATGGCGGTGAACACGACCAGCACGATGAAAAGCATGACCTCGATCACCGACGCTGGCAGCGATCTTTCAAACCAGACCGAATAGGGTGGAAGGCTGCCAGGGAAGATCCAGCCAACGACGACCGTTACCAGGGCCCTGATGGCAATTGCTGAAGCGCCCATCAGTACAATGATCATGCGGTACTCGTGTCCGGCTGGCCAGCCGTGAAACCGGACGGCCAAGATCACAACCGGAAGCAGGAACAAGAACGTCAGAGCAGGAACGACGACGGTCTCGATCACCCCTTCCCCTCCACATACCTTCTCTTCGCCTCTTCCGTCCGGCCAAAATCCCGCACCATCCCCGCGATGGCCACCTCGTCCGACTTGTCGGCATAGCGGAACTCGCTGTCGGCGTAGCGGTTGATCTCCTGGATCACCATGTCCTCCGTGATCGGCGTCATCAGCCCCCGGATCATCGCCAGCTTCTCGTCATAGGGCTTGAACAGGAACTGGTCAGGCTCCGCCATCCACTCATCCGGCAGTTCGAAGTCCATCGCCCGGACCTTCACCGCATCGGTGATGTTCTTGATCGCCCGCCCGGTGAACCGCTCATCCGCCTGCTGGATCGCCTTGAGGTAAGCCCCCATCTTGGCCAGCGTGTCCAGCTTGCCGATCTCGCCCGACACCCGGTCCCAGACCTTCAGCAACCCCTCCTCATGCGGCTTCGAATGCCCCTCGAAACTCGCAGCAACGGCCTTCCTGATCTCCTGCGCCGCGAACAGCTCATGCTGACCAACCGGAATCGCATGGTTCTTGCCCAACAGCAGCGAGAGGATGTCAATGTAATCCTCCCGGCTTTGCGGCCCGTCGACCAGAAACCGCGCCCCGGCCCTTTGCCGCAGGGCGTCGTCCACGTTTTCCGGGTAGTTGCTGAACATGCCAAACGTGCAGTTCCCCCGCACCACCGTCCCCGCGCCGGCGAAGGCCTGCATGAAGACCGCTGTCACCTCCTGCTGGCCCGCGCTGGACTGCCGGTCCCCGCGCTTCCCCGCCACCTGGTCGATGTCGTCGATGGTCCCGAAGCCGATCACGCTCGGATCAATCACCGCGTCGATGAAGGCCTTGGCGTTCTGGCCAGACTTGCCCTGATAGCTGTCGATCTGATCAATCGAAAAGTTCTGATACCGGAACGGATAGCCCGCAACCTTGCAGTAGCCGTCCAGAAGCCCCGCCATCATCTGGATCAGCGTGGTCTTGCCCGTCCCGGGCTTGCCATCGCCCATGAAGGTGAAGATGAACCCGCCCAGTTCCGCAAACGGGTTCAGCCGCCGCTCGAAATCATAGGCCATCAGCATCTTCGCCAGCCGCAGCGACTGGTACTTGGCGATATGGTTCCCCACCACCTCATGCGGCTTCTTGAAGGCCATGGCGATCATGCCGCCCTTCGCCGCCTTGGCGGGCTTGAACCCCGCGATGGTGAGGCCATCCGCCTCCACTTTCCACGATCCACCGGTAAACACCGACACCCGTGCCCCACCTTCGGCCCGGATCGCCACCTTCTTCATCAGCGCCTCGGCAAAGGCCGACACCACCGCCACCAGACGCGCATCATCCGTCGCCAGCGCCCCGATATCCTGATCCAGTTCCCACAATGCCCCCTGCAACGCCAAGGGAGCGTTGTCCGTCAGAACCTCCTGCACCTCGCCCAACTCGACGGTAGAAGTCCCGACATGCGGCGCGATCAGGTAGGCCAGCGCATTGGCAAAGGTGAACAGCACCACCAGCGCCTCGCCCGCCAGCAACTCCCCGAACTCCCCACGACGCGGCTCCGGCACCCGCCCTTCCAGGTTCGCCCGCTTCAACTCCGCCAGCCCCGACTGCGCCGAAAACGTCTCCCCCATCGCCAGCGCGATTCCCAGCGACCGGCGCAGCGCGTTCAGCACCGCCGCCTGAACCGGCGTCACCAGCCCGTCGCCCAGAGCCTCCACCCGCTCGGCCAGCCGCACCCCACCGGGCCTCGCGGTGGACCGTGCAGCCATCCCCGGCACGGTTGACCGGAACATCGGCCGCGCCCCCACTCCGGGTGACCGCTCCGCCACCGGCGCGCTCACCAAAGCCTTCGCCAGCCGCGGCGCATGATCGAAGCCCAGAACCATCCCGAGCGCCGCCTCATACTGCGCCCGGATCGTCTCTTCCTTCAGCCCCATCGTGTCGCGCGTGCTCATCGGCAAAGCCCTTTCATCTGTCTGCAAATATCCCGGGGTCCGGGGCAGCGCCCCGGGTGCCAGCCAAGGATCACAACGTTGGAATCAATCGCCCCCCGGCCCCCACGACGAACTTCCTAAGGCCCTGCAGCCCGCGCGGATTCTGCTCCGCCATGACCTGATAAGGCTTCTCCGGCAGGATGATCATCCGGTCCTGCCGCGTCGCACCAAGCTCGGCCCCGGCCACCGGGTCGAGCTTGTAGACCTGCCGCTGCGAAGACGAGAACCACCCGTCCTTCACCTCCTCCTCGCGGTCGCTGACCAGATCCTCCACCGTCCAGACCAGCGCCCAATCCTCGCCTTCGGGGGCCTTCGCGCCCTCCAGCACCTTGGAGATCGGCCCCGACTGCAGCGTGAAGCTTGCCGAGTACATCGGCCCCAGAATGATCCGCCGCAGCCGCTTGGGGTGGAGGTCGGGGAAATCCTTGTCGAAGCCGGTGGCGATGGTCAGGAGTTTCAACCCGCCAACAGACTGCGCCATCAGTGCCGCCTGCGCCTCCGGCCAGCGCGCGGCGTCGTTCGGCAGGGGCTTCGACCCGGAATCCTCCAGATCCATGAGGTATACCACCGGCAGGTTCACCTGAGTGTCCCAGACCGCCCAATGCACCAGGAAATGCCGCCGGCTGCCAAGATCCTGGACCCACTGCGCATCCGGGTCGTTCCGCGCCCAGAAGATGCCCCCCGCCACCAGCGCCTCATAGTAGTACCGCTGCGACAAGGCGAATTGCAGCGCGGTGGGGATCGTCTGGTCGCCCACGATCTGCCGCACCATCCGGTCCTTGAGCTCGGTCTCCGAAGGCATCCCTGCCAGATGCTTCTCCGCCTGGCTGGCATCGACCGCCATGGTCATCAGCTCCTGCGCCACCGGAAACCCGCTCTCATGCCGGTCGATGGTCAGACGCGGAGCCGCCTCGCCCCGCCCGGTCATCAGGTACTTGTGGTTCAGGGCCCGGAACGTCGCCGCCACCGCCTTGAGGTAGACCCCTAGGATCCGCGCCTCGGTCCGGCTCAGCCGCCCCTCCGCCTCCAGCTCCGCCGCCACTCGGCCCAGATGCCCGGTGATCCGGTCGAACTTGGCAAAATACCGCCGGGCGACGAGTGTGTCGTACAGCTCGTGATGGTCCGAGGTCAGGACGTCCTTGACGGTGGGGTCAGGCATTCCATGCGCCCGCAATCGAAGGGACCAAGAGACCGGACCTTACGCCTCCCCTCCCCCGCGTGGGGAGGGGATGGGGGTGGGGGGACTCCGGCAAAGCCCGCGACCGGGGGGGGCCCCCCCCCCCCCCCCCCCCCCCCCCC
>JBIJDO010000027.1:0-14629 GCA_044344105.1 Tabrizicola sp. | reverse complement strand
TTGACGTGCAGGCCCTTGACCGTCTCGACATCACCGTGTCCGGCGGGCTGGACGCGGTGACCGAAGCCGTCCGGAACGCTTCCATGACGCGGTCGCTGCAGACGCAGGGCACCACGGACGCGCAGGACCTGCTCGCGGCGGCCCGCTCCGATTACGCCCGCATCCTCGCGGCGCTCTACAGCCAGGGCCACTACTCGGGCGTGATCAGCATCCGGGTCGACGGGCGCGAGGCCGCCGACATCCCGGCGCTCGAAAGCCCCGCATCCGTGTCGGTGATCCAGATCACCGTGGACCCCGGACCGCCGTTCCGCTTCGGACGCACCGCGATCCGCCCGATCGCCAGCGGCACCATGCTGCCCGACGGGTTCCGGACCGGCGCTGCCGCCGAAAGCGGCGCGATCTCCGCCGCCCTTGACGTCTCGATCCGCGCCTGGCGCGAAGCCGGCCACGCCAAGGCCGCCGTGACCGAGGAGACGGTGGTGGCGGATCACCGCAGCCGCACGCTTGACGCCGAGCTTCGTCTTGACCCCGGACCGCGCCTGCGCTTCGGCAAGCTGGAAATCCAGGGCGAAGCCCGGATGCGCGAGCGCCGCATCCGCAAGATCGCCGGTCTGCCCGAAGGCGAGGTCTTCAGCGACAGCGAACTCAGGCGGGCCGAAACGCGCCTGCGCCGGACCGGCATCTTCTCGTCGGTTTCGCTGACCGAAGACGACCGGATCACCGCACCGGACCTCTTGGACATCACCGCGACCGTCGTGGAGCAGAAGCCGCGCCGGTACTCTTTCGGGATCGAGCTCGCCAGTCTGGACGGCCTTGCCTTGTCCGGTTCCTGGCTGCACCGCAACCTTCTGGGCGGCGGCGAACGCCTGGGCGTGAAGGGGGAAGTCACCAACATCGGCGCGGGCGAAAGCGGGGTGGACTATGCGCTGGACCTGACCCTCGACCGCCCAGCGACGCTGACCCCCGACACGACCGCCGGGCTGGCGCTTGGCTACGCGCATCTGGACGAGATCGACTACGCTCTGGATTCCGTCGATCTTGGCCTGCGATTCTCGCATGTCTTCTCGGAACAGCTGACCGCAAGGATCGGCCTCTCCTACGAATACCTGGACGGGCGCGACCCCGGCGGCGCGTTCTCCTTCCGCAACCTGTCGCTGCCCATCGGGGTGACCTGGGACAAGCGCGATGTGGCGAACGACCCGACCAAAGGCTTCTATCTCGACGCGACCGCCAAGCCCTTTGCCGGGTTCGGCACCACCGGCTCCGGCCTTCGGGCCACGCTCGACGGGCGGGTCTATCGCAGTCTCGGCAAGCCGGGGCGGATCGTGCTGGCCGCACGCGCGCAGGCCGGGGCGGTGTTCGGCTCGGACCTGCTTGATACGCCGCGCGACGACCTGTTCTTTTCCGGCGGCGGCGGAACCGTGCGCGGTCATCCCTACCGGTCCCTCGGCATCGCCATCACCCGCGATTTCGGCCCCCAGTTCCTGATCGGTGGCAAGTATTTCCTGGCGGGATCCCTGGAACTTCGCACCAAGATCAGCGACCGTCTTGGGGTCGTCGGCTTTGTCGACTGGGGCAGCATTGGCCTCGACGGCTTTACCGGCAGCCTGTCGGAGCAGCATGCCGGTGCGGGTCTTGGCCTGCGCTACGACACCGGCTTCGGACCCATCCGCCTCGATGTCGCCGCGCCGATCAGCGGCACCACCGGCGACGGGGTCCAGTTCTATGTCGGTCTGGGGCAGTCCTTCTGATGTGGCGCGCCCCTCTCCTTTGTCTGTGTCTCGCCGCCGGCCCTGCCATCGCGCAACAGGATGACCGTGACTATCTGACGGCTTTCCTGGAGGACACCCTCTCCGACGCCGGCCGCACCGTGACGGTCACCGGCTTCACCGGCGCGCTGTCCTCCCGCGCCACCATCGAAAGCCTGACGATCGCCGACGACCTCGGGGTCTGGATCACCCTGAACGACGTGGTCCTTGACTGGAGCCGCTCCTCGCTTCTGTCCGGCGACCTTGTCGTCAACGAGCTGACCGCCGCCGAGATCCTTCTGGACCGGATGCCCGTCGCGGGTGATGCCGGACTGCCCGCGCCCGAAGCTGCGGGCTTCTCCCTGCCCGATCTGCCCGTCTCCATCGACATCGCCCGCCTCGCTGCGGACCGCATTGCCCTTGGCCCGGACGTTCTGGGCGAAGCGGTCACCGGCAGTCTGGAATCCGCCGTGTCGCTCGCCAATGGCGAAGGTCGCGCCTCGCTTGACCTTCGGCGTACCGACAGCGGTCCGACGGGACAGGTCAGCCTCTCGGCAAGCTACGCCAACGCGACACAGGCGCTCGACCTGTCGCTTTCGGCAACGGAAGCCGCCGATGGCATCACGGCACGGCTGCTCGGCATCCCCGGCGCTCCGTCCGCCAGCCTTCGGCTTGAAGGGCAAGGGACGCTGGATGATTTTGCCGCCGATATCCGGCTGGCCACCGACGATCAGGACCGCCTGACCGGCACCATCGCGATCCTTGCCGAGGCCCCGGCCGGACGTCGCCTTGCGGCAGACGTGACGGGAAACCTCGCCCCCATCCTCGCGCCGGAGATGGTCGGTTTCTTCGGGACGGATGTCGGACTGACCCTTTCCGCCCTGCGCAGTGACAGCGGTCGCATCGTGGTCGACCGGTTCGACCTGACCGCCCGCGCTCTCACCGTTTCAGGTGCCGCCAGCATCGCGACGGACGGCTTGCCCGAATTCATCGACCTTTCCGGTCGCCTGGCCTCGCCCGACGGCGCGCCCGTTCTCCTGCCCTTCACGGACGACCTGCGGATCGATCAAGGCGACTTTGCCCTGCGGACGACCGGAGACCGGGACGGCTGGTCCGGAAGCGTCAGCATCGCGGGCCTGGATCACCAGGCGCTCAAGGCCGAACTCCTGACGCTCGACGGCTCCGGTCGCATCGGGCGCAGCTCGGCCGGGCGCAGCTTTGGCGGCACGCTGAACCTTGCTGCCTCGGGCCTGGCACCGACCGATCCCGACCTGGCCATGGCCCTGGGGTCCAACCTCTCGGGGAAGCTTCGCCTGCACTACCTGGACGGCATGCAAAGCCTCAAGCTGTCGGATATCGCCGTGACCGCAAACGGCCTTGAAGCCTCCGGCGCATTGGAAATCGCCGGGCTCGACAAGGCTTTTCTGACGAGCGGCACCCTGCGGCTTGCCGGAGAGGACTTCTCCCGGTTTTCCGGTCTTGCCGACCGGCCTGTCAAGGGCTCGGGGACCATTGCCATTTCGGGCTCGGCCAGCCGTCTGTCCGGCTTCTTCGACACCGAGATCGGCTTTGTCGGGACAGGTCTCGGCCTGGGGATAGCCGAACTGGACCGGCTGATGGCCGACCAGACCACCCTGGACCTGTCGCTGCGACGCGACGAAGGCGGCACGACCCTGCGCTCGTTTGTGCTGCGGGCCGGGCAGCTGTCGGCCAGCGCCAGCGGCAAGGTCTCGTCGGAGGGCTCCTCTCTGTCAGGCACCGTCGATCTCGACGACCTGTCTGCCCTTGGCCCCGGATACGCCGGGTCGCTCAGCCTGCAGGGCGGTTTTGACGGAACCCCGCAAACGGGGAAACTGCAACTGGACGGCACCGGCCAGTCGCTTCGGACCGGGAACACCGAACTCGACAAGCTGCTCGCCGGGCAAAGCCGGATTCTCCTCCGGTTTGCGGTAGACGACGGCACCCTGCAGATCGACGACGGGCGTTTCGAGACCCCGCAACTCCGCGCCGCCGTGACCGGCCGGATCAGGGGCGACACGCGCGACCTGACCCTGGACGCCCGGCTGGCCAATCTGGCGCTGCTGGCCCCCGGCTTCACCGGCCCCCTGTCGGTGAAGGGCACCGCCACCCAGGATGCGTCCGGCTACCGGCTTGACCTTGCCGGCAGTGGTCCGGGACAGGCGAACGCCAAGGTCGGCGGACGTCTCTCGAACGACTTCGCTTCGGCCTCCCTTTCGATCCGCGGCACCGGTCGGGCGGAACTGGCCAATCTCCTGATCTCCCCCCGCGCCGCATCGGGCCCGGTCAGCTATGACCTGACCCTGAACGGCCCGCTGACGCTGTCCTCGCTTGGCGGACGGGTCACCCTGTCCGGCGGCAGGATCACCGATCCCGACCTCGGCCTCTCGCTGGACGCCGTCGAGGCCATCGCGGACATCCGGTCCGGCAGCCTTCGCCTGTCGGCTACGTCCGGGGTCTCGTCGGGCGGCAGACTGCGGATCGACGGGCCGGTCGGTCTTTCCGCTCCCTACCCGGCCAGTCTTGCCATCACGCTCGACGCCCTGCGCCTCTACGACCCCGAACTGTACGAGACGCGGGTCGGCGGCAGCCTGTCGCTTGAAGGCCCGCTGACCGGAGGTGCCAGGCTTGCCGGAAGCCTGCAGCTTGGCGACACCGAGATCCGCGTTCCGGCGTCCGGATTCTCGGCCTCCGATGCACGGCTCGACATCGCCCACCGCTATGAACCGCCGGATGTGCGCACGACGCGGCGTCGGGCGCAGCTGATCGCGGACGGCTCGAAACGTTCGAATGCCGGTGCAGGTGCCGCACCGATCGCGCTCGACCTGACAATTTCCGCCCCAAGCCGCATCTTCATCCGCGGACGTGGCATCGATGCCGAACTTGGCGGCGCCCTGCGCCTGTCCGGGACAACGGCGAACGTGATCCCGTCCGGTGGCTTTTCCCTCATCCGGGGGCGGATGGACATCCTTGGCAAGCGGCTCACCCTGTCCCGCGCCGACATGACGCTTGAAGGACGCCTGGTGCCCGAGATTGCCATATCGGCCAGCACCGACAGCGGCGATGTCCGGACCTTCGTCAATGTCGAAGGCCCGGCCGACGACCCGAGGGTCAGCTTCACGTCAGTCCCCGACCTCCCGCAAGAGGAAGTCCTTGCCCGGCTTCTGTTCGGGCGCGGGCTGGAGAACCTCTCGGCCTTCCAGGCGGCCCAGCTGGCCAGCGCCGTCGCCACCCTTGCCGGACGCGGCGGTGAGGGCCTGATCAGCCGGCTTCGGCGCGGCACCGGGCTTGATGACCTGGACGTGACGATGGCCGAAGACGGCTCGACCTCGCTCAGGGCGGGCAAGTACATCTCCGAAAACGCCTACACCGAAGTCGAAGTCGGTCAGGACGGCAAAAGCCGGATCAACCTGAACCTCAATCTGCGCGAAGGCGTGACCGTCAAGGGAAAGGTCGGGGCCGACGGTGAAACCGGCATCGGCATCTTTGTCGAAAGGGACTATTGACGGCGGACCGGCTACAAGCAACCGATTTCTCGCGTAAACCATTGAGAAGGCTAAAAATTTTCCAGAAAATTCTTGGCCTTCTCAATCGTTCGGGCGTTCGACACCGGGCACGGGCGGTCAGGAAAGCCGCCGCCCGTTCAAGGTGTGCGGCTCAGTCGATGACCTTCTGGGTCTCGACATACCCCAGCCGCGCGCTGGCCCACTGCCGTGACTGGCGTATGGTCGATCCCTCGATCCAGTAGTCGTTCTTGATCGACCCGTAGGTGCGGGCGCAGTCTTCCTCCACCCGGGTGACGCTGTAGCTGCGCTCGAAGACGTCGAGCGTCTCACGGCCCAGGACCTTGATCGTGCAGTCGTAGGTCCGCCGCGTTCCCTGATCGTCGTCCCCAAGGAAGTAGTAGACGCGCTGATATGTGCCGCCCGCGGTGGTGAGTTGCGTGACCGAGGGCACCTCGGCCGACATCAGGTCGGGTCCAAGCGCGCGGGTCTGGATCAGCACGCCGTTGCGGAAGGAAAACGTCGCGCGGTCCGATGTCGTCCAGGTCACGACATCTTCCTTGGCATCGCTGATGGTCAGAAAGCCGTCCAGACCCCGCGACGGAACCGCGACCCGCAGGATCGGCTTGCCGTATTCTTCAAGGTCGGCCCGCGTCACCGGCTTCGAGGCTTTCGCCTTGCCCGGCTTCTTTGTCTTGACACTCGACAGGGTGGCCTTTGCCACCGATCCGAACAGCCCCGCCACCGGACTGGGGCCGGATGTGTCGTTGCCGCAACCGGCGACAAGCGTCAGCACCAGGGCCGCACCAAGCAATCCAAGCCGTCGCGTCACCGCCAGACCCTTCCCCAATCCGGGTCAAGTCCGCCCGTGTGGTATTCCCGGATCGACTCGTAAAGCCGGTCGTCGACCTTGACCCGCGCACCGCCATCGCCGGTCCCCGGCCGCAAGGTCAAGTCGATGCCCTTGCGGGTCTCGGTGCCCAGCGCCCAGTTGAACGGAATGGTCAAGCGCACGCCCTTGTCGAACCCGGCTTCGCCGAAGTCAGCCGCGCTGACATCGGTGACCGTTGCGAAGGCCCCGACACGCCAACCGTTCGCAAAGACCCGGTCAACCGCGATTGTTGCCCCGAAGTCGCCCGCCAGATAGCGCCCGACGTCAAGCTGCCCCAGATAGCCGTTGCCGAAGTCGTAGTAGGCCGACACATAGCCGGTCACCACGTCATAGTCGTATTCGTCGAAGCCGAACCCGCCATCCGTATCGCGCTGCCGGGTGTAGTTCAGCTCAAGCCCCAGCGCGAGCGGGCTGTCCACCGGCTTCCACAGCACCTCGCCCGAGATGCCCGCGTGCATCCGCTCCAGATAGCCGAACGTGACCCGCGAATACGTATCCGGGGCCGGGCGGGCGAACCAGGCGAAGGTCAGCTTCTCGACTGCGGGATCGCCGAACTCGTTGTAACGCCCCCGGTCGGTCCGTACCGGCTGCAGAGGCCCGCTGCCCCCCCCGGACCCGGAATCGTCGTCGTTGCTGGCGATCTGCTTGTAGATCGAGCCCGAGAACACGAAACCGGGGGCCAGATCATAAGTTGCCGACAGCCGCAGCCCGGCGTCACCCTTCACCGGTTCCGAGAAGTTTGCCGTCGGACGCAGGCTCCAGCGGAACCGCGGGTACAGACCCTCGTCCCCGATGGCATAGTCCGGCACCGGACCCGCGTCGGTGATCGACACCTGATTGCGCAGAAGCGTGGAATTGTCCGCCGCGTACTCCAGCGCTTCCAGATCGCTGCGCCGGATGGTGATCTTCGACGCCCCGATCCCGTTGACCACCGGCACGATCTCGAACACTTCGACTGACGCAGGCATCACATGGCTCAGCGCCCGCGCCGTACGGCCGATCGCCTGCGACCCGGCATCGATCCTGCCATTGCGGATGCGCACCTGAACCGTCGTCGCGGTATAGGCCAGATTCTCGACCGCAATCCCGTCCTTGGCCAGCCGCTTTGCAAGGTTCTTGCGCAGGACCGGCCCGGCATCGGCCTGGGTGACCCAGCCGCCGTCATAGGCCTCGGGGTCAGCCGCCCGCGCGGGCCGCGCCTTGACCGGGGCCGGAGCCGCCCCCATCACGCCGCCCGCCACCCGGCTCTTGGGGTCCAGAAGCACATGGAACACCAGACCCACTTCGCTGCCATAAAGCGAATAGATGCCGAACCGCGTGTTCGGGCCGCGCTGGTATTCCAGGCCAAAGTTGAACGGACTGGCCCGGTCCAGAAGACCGCGGGTGTCGTCCTCAAGCGTATAGGCGTCCGACGAGTATTCACCCTTGAAGGTCCATGTGTCGGTCAGCTTCACCTCGATCCCGGCAAAAGGTGCGGCCTCGCCCCGGAACCACTGGTCCGAATTCGGCGTCCCCGTCGGGCTGACCGGCGGGCGGCTGCCGAACACCTCGCCAATCCCGCCATAGCTCCCGAGCCGCCCCCACCCGAGGCCCGCCGTCACCTTGACCCGGTCGCCGAACGACTTGGTCGCCGCCACATATTCCGACGCAAAAAGGCCCTGCCCGGTGAAATCCTGCAGGCCGATGGTCAGGGCCGGCAAGTATTCGCTTTCCTTCAGCACCTGGTAGCGAAGGTCGAGACTGCGGTCGACTTCCTTGCCATCGCCCGGAATCAATGTGTCCCAGTCCCGCCAGGTCTGGAACCGGAACGACCCCGACAGCCGTTCGGAAAACTGGAAGCTGAAGGTCGACCGCGAAATCGGCCCGATCAGCGAAGAGCTGAACGAAAACGTCGCATCGTCCTGCGCCTCGCCCGAGGGCATGTCGATCAGACCGGTCGCGCCGTTCAGGTTCAGCGATTTGGTCATCTCGGCCAATGCCGGGCCGCACAAAGCCGTCGTGACGGCAAAAGAGGCAAGCAGGCTACGAGGCAAGTTCTGCATGATGACCGGACCCTGGATTCCGGCTCAGTCTATGCGAAGAACCCCGGCCAAGAGCAAGGCCAATCGCTGTCTCGCCGCTTTGAACCGCAACATCTATGGCATTCCGGTCAAACCCTCGGGCTGGCGGGCTAAGCCTTGGACCCGTCACGGACTTTCCTCTTCCAGCTTGATGCGCAGCTCCCGCAGCACCGACACAAGGGCGCGCAGACGCTCGCTTCCCAGCGACTGGCCGACCTCGGCGATCAGCGGCACGACACTGGCCACCGCAGAATCACGCGCCGACCGCCCGCTTGGGCTGATCGCCACGAACTTCCGCCGCGCGTCCTCCCAGTCGGGGCGGATATGCACGTGACCCGCCCATTCCAGCTTGGCCAAAGTGTTGGTCATCGCCCCGCGCGTGACGTGAAACGCCTTGGCCAGCTGGGCCGGAGTGCGTTCGTCACTGATCCGCGCCAGATGGTTCAGGACCGAGAAATGCGACAGCTCCATGCCCTTGGGCAGCACCCTGGAAATCCGGTTCCGCGCCAGCTGGTCCGCCATGAACAACTCGCCGAACAGCGCGACCGCGATGTCATCCAGCTTCTCGCCGCTCATGGCCCGTCAAAGCCCCTGTCATGGGCCAGCGACGGCACCCGCCGCCGCGCCTCGGCCACGCGGGCCAGGTCCAGGTCGACCAGCGTCACCCCAGGCTCCGTCCCGCCGTCCGCCAGCACCTCGCCCCAGGGGGCCACCGCCAAGGAATGGCCATGGGTCCGGCGGCCCTTTCCGTTTGCCTCCGCATGGAATCCGGTCTGCGCCGGGGCCAGCACGAAACAGCCCGTCTCGATGGCCCGCGCGCGCAACAGCACCTCCCAATGTGCCGCCCCGGTGATGTGGTTGAACGCCGCCGGAACCGTCAGCACCCCGGCCCCCGCCTGCGCCAGCCGCCGGTACAGCGCCGCAAACCGCAGATCATAGCACACCGTCATGCCGATCCCGGCAAACGGCGTTTCTCCCAGCACCGCCCGCGACCCCGGCCGGTAGCCTTCGCTTTCCCGGTAGATCTCGGTCGGCGAGACGTTGACGTCGAACATGTGGATCTTGTCGTAGCGCGCCGCGATGCCGCCATCCGGGCCAATCAGGAAACTGCGGTTGGCAAAGCGCCCGTCCTTGTCCGTCGTCAACAGACCAAGCGACCCGATCAGCAGCCAGATGCCTGCCGCCTTCGCCTCGGCCCGCAGCGCGGCAAGCGTCGCATCGCTTTCCTCATGCCGGAAGACGGATCGCTGATGTGCCCGGCTGGAGGAGAGCCCGTTCGTCAGCTCGGGCGTCAAGACGAATCCCGCCCCGCCCGCGACCGCCTGCCGGACCAGGTCCACCGTCACCGGCAGGTTTGCGACCGGATCATCCGTCACGTTCAGCTGGACCAGCCCGGCGCGCATCACCCGGCCAGCATCGGGTCAAGCTTGCCCGCATGGTCCAGGTCATGCAGGTCGTCGCTGCCGCCGACATGCACCCCGCCGATGAAGATCTGCGGCACCGTCCGCCGCCCGTTCGCGCGCTGAACCATGGCAGCACGCAATGCCGGGTCCCGGCTGACGTCGATTTCGGTGAACGCCACGCCCTTCTTCTGCAACAGCCGCTTGGCCATCGCGCAATAAGGACAGATCGGCGTGGTGTAGATTTCGACCGGACGCATCGGGGCACCTCTTCCGCGCCCGAATATACGGGTTCACCCGTCTTTCGCAACGCGCGCCAGACACAGGACCGAGACCGACCTTGCCCCACCCGACACCAGCGCCTCGGTCGCCGCCGCAAAGGTCGCGCCAGAGGTCATGACATCATCGACCAGCAGGATGTCGCGACCCGCAAGCCGCCCGTCGCGGGCACTCGCGACCTGAAACGCCCCGACCAGGTTCTGAAACCGCGCCTCCCTGGTCTTGCCGTCCTGCGTCCCGGTCGACCGCCTGCGGATCAGCGCGTCCGGGCAATGCTCAAGCCCCGCCCCCTTCGCGATGGCCCGCGCCAGAAGGGCCGCCTGATTGAACCGGCGGCGGAAGAGGCGCATCCAGTGCAGCGGCACCGGCACGACCAGCATTCCGGGCCGCAGGACGGGTCCTGCCGCCTTCAGCATCCACTGCGATGCAGGCCGCGCAAGATCCATCCGGTCGCCGTGCTTCAGCGCCAGAACCAGCCGCCGTGCGTTCCCGTGATACAGAAGGGCCGCCCGGCCCCGGTCCCAGGGTCGGGCCATCGTCAGGCAGTCATCGCAAAGCGCCCGTTCCTCCGTGTCGCCGCCCGGCAGCGGCACCCCGCACTGGTCGCAGGTCAGGCCCGCGATGAACGGCGTCTCGCGCCAGCAGGTCGCGCAGAGGCCAAAGTCGGACTGGACCGGGGCCGCGCAGGAAATGCACTGCGGCGGGTACAGGAGTTGCAGCGCGCCTTGCATTCCCATCGCACCCTCCTAATGTCCCGCCGATGACGGACGCCCCGACCCTGACCGACCGCAAGGCCCTGGCCCGGAACCGCGCCCGCGCCCGGACCCTGCCCGGCCATGACGCGGCAATGTTCCTGCACCGGCTCGCGCTCTCCGATCTTCAGGAAAGACTGATCGAGGTTAACAGAACCTTTACGAAACCCGCCGTGATCACCGATTTTCCGGACACCTGGCAGAATCTGCATCCCGACGCGCAGATCGTCCCCGATGCCGACACGCTGGACCTGATGCCCGGCGCGCAGGATCTTGTCGTGCATGCCATGGGTCTGCACTGGTCGAACGACCCGGTGGGCCAACTGGTCCAATGCCGCAGGGCGCTTCAGCCGGACGGGTTGTTTCTTGCGGTCCTGCCGGGCGGTCGGACATTGCAGGAACTGCGCGCCAGCCTTGCCGAGGCCGAGGCCCGCGTCAGCGCAGGCCTCTCGCCCCGGGTCCTGCCGATGGCCGAAATCCGCGACCTTGGTGCCCTGATGCAGCGCGCCGGTTTCGCGCTGCCGGTCGCCGACAGCCTGGTGCAGACGGTCGAGTATCCGGCCTTCGCAACGCTGATGGCCGACCTTCGGGCATCTGGCGAAGGCAATGCCCTTGCCGGTCGCCTGCAGCGCCTTACCGGGCGGCGCGTGCTGGCCGCTGCGGAACGGACCTACGCCGACCATTTCGCCACCCCGGACGGCAAGTTGATCGCCACGGTCGAACTTGTGGTCCTGACCGGCTGGGCCCCGCATGCCAGCCAGCAGCAACCCTTGCGCCCCGGCTCGGCGATGGCGCGGCTCGCCGACGCCCTGGGCGTCCCCGAGGCCCCCTTGCCCAAAGGCAGTTGACGCTGCCGACCCATCGCTTATGTCGCGACTGAAGCGTAGGGAACAACCGACATGCTGGACGCCCGGACCGGATCACCGCCTGCAACGGACGACACGCCCGGACATGGCCGCCTTTCCCATGCTCCGGCGGATCACCCCCCGGTTCGCAAGGCCCGCATCGGCGTGCTTCTGGCCAACCTCGGCACCCCGGATGCCTATGACTACTGGTCGATGCGGCGCTATCTGAACGAGTTTCTGTCCGACAAGCGTGTGGTCGACTATCCGTCCTGGAAGTGGCAGCCGCTTCTGCAACTGATCATCCTGTCGAAACGGCCCTTCACCTCGGGGGCGAACTACAAGCTGATCTGGAACGAGGAGCGGAACGAAAGCCCGCTTCTGACCATCACCAAGGCCCAGACGGCCGCGATTGCGGAAATGGTCGCCGCCCGGCACGGAGCCGAGGTCATGGTCGATTTCTGCATGCGCTACGGCAACCCCTCGACCGCGTCGCGGGTTCAGGCGATGGTGGCGGCGGGCTGCGAAAAGATCCTGTTCTTCCCGCTTTACCCCCACTACGCCGGGGCGACCTCGGCCACCGCGAACGACCAGTTCTTCCGCGCCCTGATGCAGGAAAAGCGCCAGCCCGCGGTCCGGACCGTGGCCGAGTATTTCGACCATCCCCGCTACATCGACGCGCTGGCAAAGTCGGTCGAGACGGCCTATGCGGCCTTGGATCACCGCCCCGACGTCCTCGTCGCAAGCTACCACGGGATGCCGAAACGCTACCTGATGGAAGGCGACCCCTACCACTGCCAGTGTGCCAGGACGACGCGTCTTCTGCGAGAGCGGCTGGGCTGGGAGAAGGGGGCGATCGACACGACCTTCCAGTCGGTCTTCGGGCGCGAGGAATGGCTGCAACCCTATACGGTCGAGCATGTGGCGGCACTTGCAAAGGCGGGAAAGCGGCGGATCGCGGTGATGGCTCCGGCCTTTTCGGCGGACTGCATCGAGACGCTCGAGGAAATCAACGGCGAAATCCGCGAGGCCTTTGAACATGCCGGGGGCGAGGTCTTCACCTATATCCCCTGCCTGAACGACGACGCGGCCCATATCGAGGCGCTGGTCGCGGTGATCGAAGAGAATCTGGGCGGATGGCTGCCCCGGAAGGGGTGATCGTCCTCAAGGCGACGGATGAGCGCGGGCCATGCAGCCCGGCTGTTGCCTGATCGGATCGGGTCGGATCAGCCCGTTGTCTTTCGCGGTGGATCATTCGGCACCTGGCAAACCCCTCAGGAACCGAGGGGCAGAGAAGTCGGGGGACGTGAAGAAATCCTTAACGCCCACGACCAAGTCATTGATTGCAAAGGATGCGTAAACCTGCCCACGCGTGGGCAGTGTGGGGTCAGCCTCCCGCACAGTCAGCAATCGACCGCGCCAGCCCGGTCATCAGCGCCGCATAGGCCCCCGGTCCGGGTTCCAGCGACGACCCGACCGGATCCAGAGCCGCGCCAATCCGTACCCCCGTCCCCTCGGCCAGTTGGAAGACCAGCGCCGGGTCTTGCTGGACCTCGGGGAAAAGACACAGGATCCTGCCCGCCTCGATCTCGCCCCGCAATGCCGCCAGCCGCGCCGCACCCGGCGTCGCCGCATCCCCCAAGGCGATGCTGCCGGTGAGGGTCAGTCCGTAGTGGTCGGCAAAGAAGCCGAAGGCATCGTGAAACGTGGCCAGCGGCTTGTCCCTGGCCGGTGCCAGAAGAGCGCCGATTTCCGCGTCAAGGGCCGCGATCTCTTTCGCCGCAGCCGCCGCATTCGCCTGATAGGTCGCGGCGTTCGGCGGGTCGAGCCTGGACAGCTCTCTGGCGATCAGGCCCAGCCAGACCGGCGCGTTGTCCGGGTCCAGCCAGGCATGGGGATCGGTTCCGGCAGCATCCGGGTCCTGCACCGGACCACCCGCATAGTCCCGCAACAAGGTTCCTGGTGCCCTCAGCAGCGCCAGCTCCGTCTGGTCTTCCGTTCGGGTTTCGAGCGCGCTGGCCAGCCAGGGGGTCAGGTCCGGCCCGATCCACACCACCAGATCCGCATCGGCCACGGCCCTCGCCTGACTGGGGCGCAGCTGAAAGTCGTGTTCGTCGGCCCCCTGGGCCAGAAGCAGCTCTGGCTGCCCGAGGTCGCCCATCACCTGAGCCACCAGCGCATGGACCGGCGGGATGTCGGTCACGACCTTAGGGACCTCCGCAAGGGCGGGGGTGGCGGTCAGTAGGAAGGTAATGATATAACGCATCGAAGGGCCCTTCTGATCTGGCCCGATCAGTGTATGTAATAGTATAACATGTCAAGCCCTTCGGAGCGAACGATGCATGATCCCGCACCAGGCCCGGCGTTCAATGGGCGCGATCTGGCCTTCGCCATCCATGACCACGCCCATTGCGCGCATGGCGCGTTGGATCGGGCCGAGATGGTGACCAAGGCCGCCGGCGCGAAGATGACACCGGTCCGCCGGAGGGTGCTGGAGATCCTTCTGGAAGAACACAAGGCGCTTGGGGCCTATGATGTTCTGTCGCGGTTGACGACCGAAGGATTCGGCAACCAGCCTCCCGTCGCATATCGCGCGCTGGAGTTTCTGGTGGAGCAAGGGCTGGCGCACCGCATCCAACGCCTGAACGCCTTTGCGGCTTGCGTGCATCCCGGCGCGGACCATGCGCCGGCGTTTCTGATCTGTCGGACCTGCCACATCGTCGCCGAGGCCGAGGCCGGGGCAGCCCGTCGTGCGCTGGACGCAGAGGCCGACCGCATGGGTTTTCAGGTCGAACGCAGCACGATCGAGGCGCTGGGCCTCTGCCCGAACTGCCGGATTGCCGGATGAGCCTGATCGCCGCTGAACACGCCTGCGTCCGCTATGGCGAGGTGGAGGTCCTGCATGACATCAGCCTGCAGGTCGCGCCCGGCGAAATCGTCACGATCCTTGGGCCGAACGGGTCTGGCAAGTCGACGCTTCTGCGCGCCCTGATCGGCATCGTGCCGGTGGCCGAGGGTCGCGTCACCCGCAAGTCCGGCCTGAAGATCGGCTATGTGCCGCAAAGGCTGCAGATCGACCGGACCCTGCCGATGACCGTCCGCCGGTTCCTGTCGCTGCCGCAGCGGGTCAGCGAC
>JBIJDO010000290.1:0-4323 GCA_044344105.1 Tabrizicola sp. | reverse complement strand
TGTCGCGGGACCGCTCGATCAGCGCCTGCCAGCCGCGCCCGGCCTTCTGGCCCATCCGCTCCAGCCAGGTCGGGTCAAGTTCGTAGCCCTGGTACTCCTGGATGAATTCCTGCCGGTTGATCCGCGCGGCATCGGCCAGTTTCACCATGCCCGAGTTGATCGACATGATGCGCTTGTTGATGCCGTAAAGCTGGTCGATCAGCGCTTCGATCCGGGAGTTGTTGAGGTGCAGTTCGTTCACCAGAAGCACGATTTCCGAGCGGAGCTTCTGATAGGCGGCCTCGTCGGCGGTGGAGAAGCGCTGGCTTGAGGACAGCGTCGCCGTCATCCGCAACTGCTGCATGTCGGCCAGACTGTCATAGTCGCGGGCGATGAGATCCAGCGTTTCCAGCACGCGCGGCTTCAGCGCCGCTTCCATCGCGGCCAGCGACATGTTCGAGGCTTCGTCATCCTCGTCCTCGTCGATCTCGGCCATGATCGGATTGCCGTCGGCATCAAGCTCGGGTTCTTCGCCGCCGGGCCGCCGGGGGGCGGCACCGACGCCGACCTCTTCCAGCGCCGGGCCGTCAAGTTCACCCTCTTCGCCGTCCAGGCTGCGCCCGAAGGTGGCCTCAAGGTCGATCACGTCGCGGAGGAGGATCTCTTCCGACAGAAGTTCGTCGCGCCAGATGATGATGGCCTGAAAGGTCAGGGGGCTTTCGCAAAGCCCGGCGATCATCGTGTTTCGGCCGGCCTCGATCCGCTTGGCGATGGCGATCTCGCCCTCGCGGCTGAGAAGCTCGACCGAACCCATCTCGCGCAGGTACATCCGCACCGGGTCGTCGGTGCGGTCCAGCGTCTCGGTCGTGGTCCCGGCCACGGCCACTTCGCGGCTGGTGGAAACCTCGACGATTTCGCCGGCCGGCGCTTCGCCCTCTTCGGCCTCGTCATCCTCGATGATGTTGATGCCCATTTCCGAGAGCATCGACATCACGTCTTCGATCTGTTCCGAAGACACCTGTTCCGGCGGCAGGACGGTGTTCAGCTGGTCATAGGTGATGTAGCCCCGTTCGCGCGCGTCGGCGATCATCTTCTTGACGGCGGCCTGGCTCATGTCGAGCGAGACGTCGGCGTCTTCGGTTTCCGGCTTGGCGTCGTCGGTGTCCTTGAGGGCCATGGGGTCTCCTAATGAGCGGCAGCGCGGCCGGTCGGACCGCGAATCGGGCAGGGTGACTCGAATCAATAACGCGAATCAGGCCGGGGGAAAGGCCGAATCAGCGGTTTTTCTTGACCCAGACCTGATCGTCG
Organism: Tabrizicola sp.; assembly: GCA_044344105.1. Lineage (GTDB taxonomy): Bacteria > Pseudomonadota > Alphaproteobacteria > Rhodobacterales > Rhodobacteraceae > Tabrizicola. The sequence goes on along the minus strand of JBIJDO010000290.1, from coordinate 3,036 downwards.
ATCAGGCGTTGCAATTGTCTTGACAGGGCGGCCCGGTCTTCGCCGAGGTCCTGGGCATCGTTCTGGCCGCTCCTGTCGGACCTGTGGCGCGCATCGGCGGCCTGCGACAGCCGCCAGGTCAGGCCTTCATCGGGCAGGCCGCCCATGTCTTCCATCGCATCCTCGATCTCGCGCCGGGCACCGCGCCGGGCTTCGAGTTTGGCCAGTTCCTCGGCCAGGCACAGGGCCGCAAGCTCATCATCTTCGGCGTTGCGGATCGGGGGTGCGATGGCGACATGGGGGCGCTTGAGAAGCGCGTCAAGGGCGGTCGGCGCGGATTCGGCAATGCGGTGCCGGAGGTCGGGCAGATCGGCCCCGGCCAGGATCATCTGGCGCAGCGTGTCGTGGTCGTCACCGGTGAGGTCCAGCCGTTCGAGCGCGGATTCGAAGCGGTGGATCAACGCTGGGTGAAGGATCAGGGTCGCAAGGATGACGGCTTCGCGCAGAACCTCGTCCACCGGGCCTTGCGCCTGGGCAAGGAGGGAGGAGCGCGTAGAGGCAAGCGCGCCGCCGGGCGGGGCGAACTTGCCCTTGCGCCATGGGCCTGGCTGGAAGGGGCGGGTTTGCGCCGTGCCGAAGAGGCCCGCGCGCAGGCGCTTCATCTCGTCGGCATAATGGCTGCGGATCGAGGGGTCGGTGATCCGGGCAAGGTGTCCGCGCAGGGTCTTGTCCAGGGCCGCGCGGCGTTCGGGGCTGTCGAAGACGCGGCCCTCGGTCTCGCGCTGCCAGAGAAGCTGGACCATCGGCTTCGCCTGGTCGAGGACGGACTGCATTGCCGGTGCGCCTTCAGCCTTGATCAGGTCGTCGGGGTCCATGCCGCCCGGCAGGATGGCGAAGCGCAGCGCCTTTCCGGCCTCCAGCATCGGCAGCGCCAGGTCGATCACCCGCTGCGCGGCCTTGATCCCGGCGCTGTCGCCGTCCAGCGCCATGATCGGCTCGTCGGCGATGCGCCAGATCATCCGCAGCTGATCTTCGGTAACGGCGGTGCCGAGGGGGGCGACGGCGGCGGTGAACCCTGCCTCACTGAGCGCGATCACGTCCATGTAGCCTTCGGCGACGATGAGCGGCTTGCCCTTGCCAGCCGCCTCGCGCGCGGGGGCTTGGTTGAAAAGGCTGCGGCCTTTGTCGAAAAGCTCGGTCTCCGGACCGTTGAGGTATTTGGCCCGCGCGTTGGGGTCGAGCGAGCGGCCACCGAGCGAGATGATGCGCCCGCGCCCGTCGCGGATCGGAAAGATGATCCGGGCGTGGAAGCGGTCGTAGAGGCGGCCGGTGTCGGATTTCGCGACGACGCCGGAGGCGGTCATCAGGTCTTCCGCGATGCCCTTTGCCTTCAGGTGGTCGACCAGACTTTGCGCGTTGTCGGGGGACCAGCCGATGTCCCAGCGGTCCCAGGCTTGTTCGTTGAGGCGGCGCTTCTGCGACAGATACGTGCGGGCGGCGGCACCGGCACTGGTCTTCAGCTGCAGGCGGTAGAACTTGACCGCTTCGTCCATGACCTGTTGCAGTTCCGTCCGGCGGTCAGCCTTTTCGGCGGCGCGCGGGTCGCGGGCGGGCATCTGCATCCCCGCCTCACCGGCCAGCACGGTGACGGCCTCGATGAAGCTGAGATTCTCCGATTCCTTGACGAAAGTGACGGCGTCGCCCTTCGCGTGGCAGCCGAAGCAGTAGTAGTACCCCTTGCGGTCATCGACGTGGAAGCTGGCGGATTTCTCCTGATGGAACGGGCAGGGTGCCCAGAAGTCGCCTTTGGCCAGGTTCGACTTGCGCATGTCCCAGGTGACCTTCTTTCCGACGACGGAAGAAAGCGTGACGCGGGTGCGCAGTTCGTCGAGGAAACCGGTTGGAAGGGACATGGGACAGATATGGCCCTTGAGGCCGGACGAGTCGAGTGTTCAGAGCCCGAGCCGATCCCGCATCGCATACCAGGTCATCGCAGTGATGAGGAGCGGCCACCGGAGAAGCGCGCCGCCGGGAAAGCGGTGCTGGGGCAGGCTGGCCATCAGGTCGAAGCGTTCCTGCTGGCCTGCCGTCGCCTCGGCCAACAGCTTGCCGGCCAGCGTGGCCATCGCGACGCCGTGGCCGGAGTAGCCGGAGGCCGACAGGATGTTCTGGCCGGGACGGGTGAAGCAGGGCATCCGGTTGACGGTGATCGCCAGCGTCCCGCCCCAGGCGTAATCGATGCGTGTCTTCGCGAGTTGCGGGTAGACCTCCAGCATGGGTTTCGAGACAGTCCTGACGATGTCGGGGAAGCGGTAACCGTAGGATTCCCCGCCGCCGAAGAGAAGGCGGTTGTCTTCGGAAAGCCGCCAGTAGTTGACGACGAATTTGCTGTCCGCAACCGCGACGGGCTCGGAAAGGATGTCCTTGGCCGCTTCACCCAAAGGTTCAGTTGCGACGATGAAGTTGTTGATCGGCATGACTTTTGCCGAAACCTTGGTCGAAAGCTGACCAAGGTAGCCATTGCCCGCAAGGATCACCGTTGCGCAGTCGACATGACCGGAGGCAGTTCGGACCACGGGCTTCGGGCCGGGCTCGACGCGGTGGACCTCGCTCGTCTCATGGATGCGGACCCCCGCCTTTGCGGCGGCTTGCGCGAGCCCGATGGCATAGTTCAGGGGATGCAGGTGGCCTGCGTCGCGGTCGATCTCGCCGCCGACGTATGCTGCGGACCCGATCAGGCGGCGGATGCCGGCGCGGTCGAGGGGTTCAAGATGGGTATAGCCATAGTCGCGGGCGAGTTTCTCGGCATAGGCATGGGCGTGGCGGACCTCGGCCTCGGTCCGGCAGGCATGGGCGATGCCGGGGTGGACCGTGACCGGCATCGCGTGGCCCGTCACAAGCGACTTGACGAGGGTCTTGGCTTCCTCGGCCAGCGACCAGAGGCGGTGGGCGCTTTCCTTTCCCACCGCCTTCTCGATCCAGTCCTGATCCTGCCGCATGCCGGAGCCGAGTTGACCGCCGTTTCGGCCCGAGGCCCCGAAGCCGACGCGGTGGGCT
>JBIJDO010000288.1:0-4336 GCA_044344105.1 Tabrizicola sp. | reverse complement strand
TTCGCCGTTTCCAGCACTTCGGACCCCGTGATGTCCGCCGGCATCAGGTCCGGCGTGAACTGGATGCGGTTCGCCTTGAGGCCCATCACCGTGCCCAGCGTGTCGACCAGCCGGGTCTTGCCCAGCCCCGGCAGCCCGACCAGAAGCGCATGGCCGCCGCAGAGCATGCTGGCAAGGACCAGGTCGACGACCCTCTCCTGCCCGATGAAGCGTTGGTTGATCGAGGCCTTGGCCTGCCCCAGCACCGCGCCAAGCGCTTCGATCTCCGCCACCAGCGCCTTGGTATCGGCCATGCTGTCTGCTCCCTTCAGCGTCCGTCGCATCCAGTAAAGCGAACTATCCCGCCCGGCACAAATGGCAAAAGGCGACTTGACACAAATGATCGTGAAACGACCCGCCGCGCCAAAATCCTTAAGCAAGTATCTTGTCAGATTTCTTGCTCAAGAAATTTGAGCCCTGGCCACACGGTTGCACCCGGACGACAGGCCACTAAACTGTCACCATGACCAACCCGAACGCCGATACGCTTGCCGCCGCCGCCAAGGCCGCCAGCCGGAAGGGCCCGCCACCGGTCCATCTGTGGAATCCACCGTTCTGCGGCGACATCGACATGCGGATCGCGCGGGACGGCACCTGGTACTACCTTGGCACGCCCATCGGCCGTGCGCCGCTGGTCAAGCTCTTCTCCTCGATCCTGAAGCGCGAGGGGGAGGCCTACTTCCTGGTCACCCCGGTCGAGAAGGTCGGCATCAAGGTGGATGATGCCCCCCTTGTTGCCATCGACTTCGATGTCAGCGGCCAAGGCCCGGACCAGTCCCTCACCTTCACGACCCGAACCGAGGATACCGCGACCCTTGGCCCGGATCACCCGTTGCGGGTGACGCGGGACGCCCGGACCGGTGAACCCTCACCTTACGTCCTGATCCGGGCGAACCTCTGGGCGCTGATCGACCGCAAGTCCTTTTACCGGCTCGTCGAACTGGGACAACATCACACCCTTGACGGCCAAGGCTGGTTCGGTCTTTGGTCTGCGGGGCAATTCTTCCCGGTCATCCCGTCAGCCGAACTGCCCCCCTACGATCCGCCACCGTCAGACCGGACCTCGTCAGACCTGCCCTGAAAGGCCCCTGCCCTTCATGCCCCGCTTCGCCGCGAATCTGACGCTTCTCTTCACCGAGGTTCCCATGCTCGACCGCCCCGACTGGGCAGCGCGCTGCGGCTTTGACGGGGTCGAGGTGCTGTTCCCCTATGATCAGCCGATGGCCGACTGGGAGCGCGCCTTGAACGGCATGGCCGTGGCCCTGATCAACACGCCGCCCGGCGACTGGGCCAGCGGCGACCGGGGGTTTGCCGCCGTGCCGGGGATGGAGCTGCGGTTCCGCGACAGTTTCCTGCGCGCCGCCGATTATGCCACCCGGCTTCAGGCGGACCGGGTGCATGTCATGGCCGGGGTCGCCAAAGGCCCCCAGGCCGAACAGGCCTATGTCGAGAATCTGGCCTGGGCGCTTGCCCAGGCGCCTGACCTGAGCCTGACGCTGGAACCCCTGAACCCCGACGACATGCCGGGCTATTTCCTGAACGACTACGATCAGGCGGCCCGCATCCTGGATGACCTTGCCAGCCCCCGGATCGGATTGCAGTTCGACCTTTGGCACGCCGCGCGGCTGCATGGCGATGCGGGGCTCGTCTGGCAGGATCAGCGCCACCGGATCAACCATGTGCAGATCGCGGGCTTCCCGGCCCGCAACGAGCCCGGTGGCGGTGGCTTCTCGCTGCCCGACCTCTGCGACGACGTTGACGCCCACTGCCCGCAGGTCTGGATCTCGGGCGAATACCGCCCCGCCAAGGGCACGGCTCAGGGGCTTGGCTGGCTCACCGCCCTGAAGTCGCGCGGGGCACTGATCGGCGGCTGAGCGGCCCGCTTTCCCGCTTGTGCCCTCCGCCCCGGCACCGCTAAAAGCGGCAAAGGACAAGACAGGACCGCACCCCATGCCCACCCCAGCCCCCGAGACGCAGACCGTCACCACATGGAAAGTGGCCTGCGACGGCGGCGAGGGTGCCCTTGGCCATCCCCGGGTCTGGCTCACGATCCCCGCCGACACCGGCTGGGTGGAATGCGGCTATTGCGACAAGCGCTACGTGATCGACCGCGAGCGCGCGCACGACGATCACTGATTGCGGCGGCCAGCCAGAACGAAGCCCAGCACCGCCCCCGTCACCGCGCCCAGAGGTGTCCAGACGAAGGCCACCCCCATGGCATAGGCCCCCTCTGCCTGAGAGATGCTGACGACCGACGGCAGCGCCATTCCCGTCGCGAAAACCACGCCCCCGCCCAGCACGCACCCCAGAAGCGGCCAGCCGACCTTCCGCATCACGATCCCCCTACCTTGGCCCCAGACGCCAGTTCATGCCAGTGTCCGGCATGGATCAAGCCCCGTCAGCCCCTCGCGGCCGACCCTGAAAGCCCCTGCATGCGCCGCGCCCTCCGCCTTCTCGCCGCCCTCGTGACGCCCCCGCTCCTCTACCTCGCAGCCTCTCTACTTCTTCCCCTGTTCCCCGGACCCGGACCCGATCTTTCCGGCCCGCCCGCCCGCACCATCGGGCTTCTGCAAGGTCCGATCCATACCGACATCCTGATCCCTCTCACGCCCGAAACCCGCGCCCGCTTTGCCTTTGCCGAGGCCGCCGGCGTTCCGGTGAACCATCCCGATGCGCAGTGGCTTGTGTTCGGCTGGGGCTCGACCGCCTTCTACACCACCGCCGGGACCTACGCCGACATCACCGCAAGCGCCGTCCTGACCGCTGCCACCGGCGACAGCGCCGTGATCCGGCTCGACGCGCTCGGGGCCTTGCCGACGATGCCGAACCTGCGCCTTCTCCGGCTTTCCGAGGCGCAGTTCCGGTCCCTTCTCGCCCGGATGACCGCCACCTTTGCCAGCGAAACCCCGTCGGACCGCCCCGGCTTCACCGGATCGGACGCCTTCTTCCCCGCGAAGGGCCGCTTCAACCTGTTCCGCACCTGCAATGTCTGGCTGGGCGAGACCTTCCGCGCCGCGGGCATTCCCTTCGGCCTCTGGACCCCGGCAAACTGGTCCGTCTCCCTGGCGCTGAAATGGCACCTTCCGGACCAGGCCGGATAGCCGTCGCGGGTGGATATGGGCCGTCCTTTCTGCCAATACTCCTGTGACCAGACGGGAGCGCAGCATGAGTTTCGGCAAGGGCCACCATCTCCATCTCATCGACGGCTCGGCCTACATCTTCCGCGCCTACCACGCGCTGCCGCCCCTCACCCGCAAGTCCGACGGCTTGCCGGTCGGGGCCGTCGCGGGGTTCTGCAACATCCTGTGGAACGAGCTTTCCCGCGCAAGCTCGGGCAAGGCCGCGACCCATCTGGCCGTGGTCTTCGACTATTCCTCCGACACGTTCCGCAACGCCATCTACCCGGACTACAAGGCGAACCGCCCCGAGCTGCCCGAGGATTTGAAGCCGCAGTTCCCCCTCACCCGCGACGCCACCCGTGCCTTCAACGTCGCCTGCCTGGAAACCGACGGGTATGAGGCCGACGACATCATCGCCACCCTGGCCAGACAGGCGGTCGAGGCGGGGGGAAGCTGTACCATCATCTCCTCCGACAAGGACCTGATGCAGCTGATCCGCCCGGGGGTGGACATGTTCGACCCGATGAAGACCCGCCAGATCGGGCCGGACGAGGTGATGGAGAAGTTCGGCGTCGCCCCCGACCGGGTGATCGACGTCCAGTCGCTTGCCGGTGACAGCGTCGACAACGTCCCCGGCGCGCCCGGCATTGGCTTGAAGACCGCAGCGCTTCTGATCAACGAATACGGCGACCTCGACACGCTTCTGGCCCGTGCGGGCGAGATCAAGCAGCCCAAACGCCGCGAGGCGCTGGTGGACAAGGCCGACCAGATCCGCATCTCCCGCGAACTCGTCACGCTGAAGCACGACACCCCGCTCGACACCACGCTGGATGACCTGGAAATCCGCCTGCCGGACCCCGACAGGATCATGGAGTTCCTCACGAAGATGGAATTCCGCACCCTGACCAAGCGCGTGGCCGACAAGCTTGGCATCGCGGCCCCAAGCCTCCCCGAGACCTCGCAACCGCACGACGCCCCCCGCGACGAGGAGACGAAGTCGAACGAGGAGCAGCCCCCCTTCGACCACGCCGCCTACGAATGCATCCGCGACATGGACACACTGAACCATTGGATCGCCCGGATCCGCGACATCGGCCATGTTGCCGTCGACACCGAAACCACCAGCCTTGACGAGATGCAGGCCGACCTCGTTGGCATCTCGCTTTGCGTGGACGCCA
>JBIJDO010000287.1:0-4340 GCA_044344105.1 Tabrizicola sp. | reverse complement strand
CCGTCCTCCACTCCGATCGGCTGACCCGCAAGGAACGGCGTCACCAGCCGGTCGCGGGCCGACAGAACCCCCGCCTCGATCCCGCTGGCAAAGCGCCCTTCGCGCAGGTCCGGCAGGACGGCGGTCGACAGGACGCGCGCCGCACGCCCGTCAAAGACCGGGTCATATCCGGCCCCGAGCGCGATCCGCGCCGCGCGACCCGACGTGTCGAGCAGCAGCAGAATGCCGTCGTTCCGGTCGGCCCCGCCGACGCCCCAGGCGTTGAACAGCCCCTTGGCATAGGCCTCGATGCCCGCTCCGGCGTCACCGCCGTCAAGGCCCGCAAGGGTCACCACCACCATCTGCACGCCGGTCGCGTCGCGCATTTCGGACAGAAGCCGGCTGATCCGCCCCTCTTCGGTCGCATCCAGCACTTCGGCGAAGTCGGAAACGGTGTCGCTGGCAGGCTCGGGGAAGGTCTGGGCGACGGCAGAGGACCCCAGCGCGGACAGACCAAGCGCCGCGGCCAGGACAAGGGACTTCAGGACCATGATGCAAGCATTTCTTGTACTATCGTTGCAATCATCATGACATCTTCTTCGCGGCAGTCAAATGATCCGACCTGGACCCGGATCGCAAAGCGCCCGTCCACGCGGGTCTGCGTCAGGTAGATCCGGCCGTCGTCGTTGATCCGCTGAAAAAGCGCTTCCGTGGCCCTGTCTGTTTCCAAAGCGAAGGAAAAGAGCGACAGGCGCGGCTCGGTGACGATCGCGACCCCCGGCAGGGCGGCCAGTCGATCCCGCGCCATCCCGGCCCAGGCGACGTGATGGCGAATCCGCTCGCGCAGACCCTCCAGCCCATAGGCCCGCAGCACGAACCACAGCTTCAGCGCCCGGAACCGGCGGCCCAAGGGGACGGTCCATTCGTTGAAATTGACGATCTCTTCGCGCCCCGCCGTCTCAAGATAGGTCGGGCGCAGCCCCAGCGTCCGCACCTGGGCCCCCGTGTCGCGCAGGAACTGCACCGAGCAGTCGAACTGCGCCCCCAGCCATTTGTGCGGGTTGAAGACGATCGAATCGGCCCCCTCCACCCCGGCCCAAAGCTCCCGGAACTCGGGGCAGATCATCGCCGACCCCGCCCAGGCCGCATCGACATGCACCGGAACGCCCTCGGCCTTGGCCGCCGCCACGCAGCCGGCGATCCGGTCGAAGGCCCCGACGCTGGTCCCCCCCGCACAAAGCACCACCCCCGCAGGCAAAAGACCCGCCGCCCGGTCAGCCGCAATCGCCGCCCGAAGCGCCGCCCCGGTCATCCCCCGGCTCGCGTCCGTCGCGACCTTGACGAGGTTGCGCTGCCCGATCCCCGCCACCCGGATCGCCTTGTCGACTGAACTGTGCGTCTCGGCACTGGCGTAGAACCGCAACACCGGACCACCCGCCAGACCTTCGTCAAGACCGCGCCAACCAAGCGCCCGTTCGCGCATCGTCAGCACCGCCGACAGCGTCGCATTCGTCGCCGAATCGTGGATGGTTCCGACAAAGCCCTCCGGCAGACCCACGGCCTGCCGCAGCCAGTCGACCATGACCTGCTCCATTTCGGTCGCCGCCGGCGAGGCCTGCCAGATCAGCGCATTGCAGGCCATGGCATTGACCAGCTGCTCGGCCAGCATGCTGGCAGGGGCGGCATTGGCCGGAAAGTACGCAAAGAACCGCGGATGCTGCCAATGCGTCATCCCGTCCGGCACGATCCGCTCGAAGTCCGCAAAGATCGTCTCGACCGGTTCGGCGGTTTCGGGCGGGCAGGGGGGCAGGGTCCGGGCCACGGCACCGGGGACCAGCGGTGCCCGCACCGGGCGGTTGCGCAGGTGCGCATGATAGTCCGCCGCCCAGTCCGCCGCCCGCTTCGACCAACGCCTCAGGTCCTCGTGATCCATGCCCCTCTCCCTCTGGCCTCCCCGGCAATCGGCGAGAGATGTCGCAGGATGTCGGCAAATCGGCAAGGTTCCACCGTCTTGCCGCCACGGGGCCTCCTTTTTCCGGCCATCACCTCGGATTAGGACTAGCTTCAGAAACAGTCATGACCGCCGTAGTGAGAGGTTCGATGTCCCTGACCCGCCGTGCCGCCCTTCTGGGCCTGTCCGCCGCCGTCCTGTCCGCCTGCGTCGGCGGCGGTGGCAGCTTCAAGACCGAATATCAGCCGGTGCCCGCCGCGCTTGCCGCGTCCTGGCGTCTGGCCGAAGTGCGCGTCGCCGTGCCGCGTTCGCTGAAAGTGTCCGAAGCGAAGACGCTTCTGCCCAATGCCGACATCGTCTGGCGCGAGGATCCGATGGGCGACCGCTACGACCAGGTCGGCAAGATCATCGAAACCGCCGTTCTGCGCGGCGCGCAGGGCTTGCGCGGCGCGCGTCCGGTGATCCTCGACATCACCGTCACCCGCTTCCACGCCCTGACCTTCGAGGCCGAACTGTCCAACAACAACTGGGGCGTCCACAACATCCGGTTCACCGCGCGGGTGCTGGATGCGCGCAGCGGCGAGGTCCTCCTGGCCCCAACCGACATCCGCTCGGAACTGCCGGCCCTTTCGGGCGAACAGATGCGCGCCGCGCGGCTGAAGGGGATCACCCAGAAGTCGATGATCACCAACCACGTCGCCGCGACCGTCGCTGGCTGGCTTGGCCTGGGGCCGGACAACCGGGGCAATTTCAGCCGGCAGGGCAACTGATCCGGGAAGATCACATGCACAGGCGGGGCCGCAGCCGAAAACCTTGCGCCGCGGTCCCCGCCCATGTTAACCCCGTCCCATGACGACGTTGCGCAACATCCGCATCTGCTGCATTACCCGCTGACTTCGGTCGCGCGGGCGCTTCGTCATTCCCCATCCGGATGAACAGCACCTCCCGCGCGGTCTTCGCGTGCCCGAGGGACTGACATGGTGACGATCCGCCTGACCAATTCGAAGACCCGGAAGAAGGAAGACTTCGTTCCGATCGATCCGTCGAATGTGCGGATGTATGTCTGCGGTCCGACCGTCTACGACCGCGCGCATCTCGGCAACGCCCGGCCCGTCGTGGTCTTCGACGTGCTGAACCGGCTGTTGCGGCATGTCTACGGAGCGGATCACGTCACCTATGTCCGCAATTTCACCGACGTCGACGACAAGATCAACGCCGAGGCGTTGCGGCGGCAGAAAGCCGGATCGCCGGGCACGCTGGAGGACCTGATCCGCGAGCGGACCGAGGAAACCATCGCCTGGTATCACGCCGACATGGACGCCTTGGGTGCGGCGCGTCCGGACCATGAACCCCGCGCCACCGAATGGATCGGCGCGATGGTGGCGATGACCGCCGACCTGATCGCCAAAGGCCATGCGTACAAGGCGAACGGCCACGTCCTCTTCCGCGTCCGCAGCTACAGGGACTACGGCAAACTCTCCGGTCGTTCTGTGGACGACATGATCGCGGGCGCAAGGGTCGAGGTCGCGCCCTTCAAGGAAGACCCGATGGACTTCGTCCTCTGGAAACCGTCGACCGATCAGGAACCCGGCTGGGACAGCCCATGGGGCAGGGGTCGCCCAGGCTGGCACATCGAATGCAGTGCCATGGCGCAGGAGCTTCTGGGGGATTCGTTCGACATCCACGGCGGGGGGCTCGACCTGCAGTTTCCCCACCACGAGAACGAGATCGCCCAAAGCGCCTGCGCCCATCCCGAAGGCTCCTTCGCGCGCTACTGGCTCCACAACGAGATGCTGCAGGTCGAGGGCAGGAAGATGTCCAAGTCATTGGGCAATTTCTTCACGGTGCGGGATCTTTTGGATCAAGGGATTCCGGGCGAGGTGATCCGGTTCGTTCTGCTTTCAACGCATTATCGTAAGCCCATGGATTGGACAGCGACCAAGGCCATCGAAGCGGAAAAGCACCTTGCGGCGTGGCGGGCGGCTACTGTCGACAGTCACCCGATTGACGCCGAGATCTGGACAAGACCTGTCGTCACCGCACTGGCAAACGACCTGAACACACCAGCAGCGCTCGCAGCCTTGCACGCAGCCTACACGACTGGCGACTTCAGAACATTAAAACAAGGGGCTAACTTGCTCGGGTTGCTTCAGTTCAATGAACCCTTCGGTGCTGTGCATCCCTCAGAAGCCTTGGCGGTTCAGGCCGAAAGGCTCTCCAACTTCCGTGCCGCCGCCATGGCTTCCAAGGACTTCTCCGCAGTCGATGGTCTAAAGTCCGCCCTCATCGCCGCCGGTGTGGAAGTCCGCATGTCGAAAGAAGGCGTCGAGCTTGTCCCCGGCCCCGACTTCGACCCGGCCAAACTGGAGGCGCTCCAGTGACCCCCCGCGCGACCCCGGAGTTTTCGAAA
>JBIJDO010000286.1:0-4342 GCA_044344105.1 Tabrizicola sp. | reverse complement strand
GACGCGAAGACGGAACAAAGGATCTAGACATGCGCGATCTGGCGGGGTGCTGGACGCTTTCGGATGAAGGCGGTGCCCGTGGCGTTGCCTCTGACCGGCCAAGGGACCGGACCCGCCGCCCGGCCCTGGCCATGACCCCTGCGCCCGACGGCCCCCTGGCGGTGCCCGGTGCCACCCGACCTGACCACCATCCCGCCACCTGCGGCGCCTGACGAAAGGACCCTCCATGTTCAGCTATCAACTCTATTCCTCCCGCAACTTCGGCCCGATGTCGGAGACCTTCGCGATGGTGTCGAAGGCCGGCTACACCGCGGTCGAAGGCTACGGTGCGCTCTATGCCGATGATGCGGCGGTGGCGGCGACGAAAGCCGGTCTCGCAGCGACCGGGCTGACGATGCCGACCGGGCATTTCGGTCTCGGACAGCTTGAGACGGAGGTCGACAAGGTGCTCGGCATCGCCCGCGCGCTGAAGATGGAGCGGCTCTACTGCCCCCATGTCATGGCCGAGGACCGGCCCGCCGACGCGGCGGGGTGGAAGGCTTTCGGGGCACGGCTGCAGAAGGCCGGGGCACCCTACAAGGCCGCCGGCTACGGCTTTGGCTGGCACAACCACGACTTCGAGTTCAAGGCGCTGTCCGACGGCTCCCTGCCGCAGGACCGCATCTTCGAGGGCGGTCCGGGGCTGGAATGGGAGATGGACGTGGCCTGGGTGATCCGGGGCGGCGCGGACCCCCTGGTCTGGATCGAGAAATACAAGGACCGGATCACCGCCGCCCACGTGAAGGACATCGCACCGAAAGGCGAGAACACCGACGAGGACGGCTGGTCCGACGTCGGCCACGGCACGGTGGACTGGAAAGGCATCATGGCGGCGTTGCGCAGGATCGGGGTCAAGCACTTCGTCATGGAACACGACAACCCGAAGGACGACGTGCGGTTCGCGACCCGCTCGATCGCTTCGGCCCAAGCATTCTGAGGATGGATACAATGGCAAATCTCGGTCTCGGCATCATCGGATGCGGCAATATCTCGACCAGCTACCTGCGGCTCGCGCCCCTGTTCAAGGGGCTGGAAATGCGCAGCGTTGCCGACATGAACATGGAGGCCGCCACGGCGCGGGGCGAGGAGTTCGGCGTCAAGGCCCAAAGCGTCGATGACCTCCTGGCCAACAAGGACGTCGATGTGGTGATCAACCTCACCATCCCCGACGCCCACTTTGCGGTCACCAGGCGCATTCTTGAGGCCGGCAAGCACGCCTATTCGGAAAAGCCGCTGGTCCTGACGCTGGAGGAAGGCGTCACGCTGCGGGACCTCGCCAAGTCCAGGGGCCTCGCCGTCGGCTGCGCACCCGACACGTTCCTTGGCGGCGCACACCAGCAGGCCCGCGCGATCCTTGACGAAGGCCGGGTCGGCACCATCACGGCGGGCTGTGCGGCGGTCCTGAACCACGGGATGGAACACTGGCACCCGAACCCGGACTTCTTCTTCCTGCCCGGCGCGGGGCCGATGCTGGACCTGGGGCCGTACTACGTCGCGAACCTGATCAACTTCCTTGGCCCGGTCAGGCGGGTCGGTGCGCTGACCTCCTCTGCCGAAGCAGCAAGGACCATCTCGAACGGTCCGCGCAACGGCGAGACGGTGCCGGTCAAGACCCCTACCAACATCCACGCGCTGCTGGAGTTCGTGAGTGGCGCGACGATCAACCTTTCGACCTCGTGGGATGTCTGGCACCACAAGCGCAACCATTTCGAGCTTTACGGCACCGAAGGCACGCTTTACGTCCCCGATCCGAATTTCTTCGGCGGCACGGTCGAGATCGGCGGCAGGGACGGGACCCTGACCTCCGTCGAACCCTGGGACCATCCCTTCGGCAAGGTGAACCAGACCCACAACGGACGCGATCTGGCGAACTACCGCACCGCCGGTCTGGCCGACATGGTGGCCGCGCTGCAGGCCGGTCGCGATGCGCGCTGCTCGCTGGACCGCACGCTGCACGGGGTCGAAGTGATGACCGCCTGCCTGAAATCGGGCGAGACGGGCGGGTTCGTCACCCTGACCACGACCTGCACCCGGCCTGCAGCCCTGTCGCCGACCGAGGCGCAGGCGCTACTGGTCTGAAAGACGGCTCCGTCCTGACACCTCCCTGTCAGAACGGCCCGGCGGGCGGGGGGATGAGGGGTCCCTCCGCCCGCCTTTCGTTGCAGGAGGGCGGGAGAGCCTGGGGTCGCGGTTCGGGCAATGCCTCGTCGCGCATGACCTGACGGGGCAGGATTGGACGGCAGATGTCACGCGGCTCCGATGTGCTCCCAAAGCGGATTGAGGATTTGATCAGATGGATTTGATCAACGCTTGATTGCCCAGCGGATGGCGTCATAAAGGGGGCAGCCGAAGGGAGCCCCGATGGACGCCGACAGCCGCAAGATCCCGAGCCACGAGGTCACCTATGCCCGGCTTCGCGACATGATCCTTTACGGGCATCTTGCCCCCGGCGCCCCTGTGACGATCCAGGGGCTGATCGCCGATCTTGGCGCGGGCATGACCCCGGTGCGCGAGGCGATCCGGCGGCTGACGGCGGAAGGCGCGCTTCTGCCGCAGGGCAACCGGCGGGTGGCGGTGCCGGAACTGTCGGCCGAAATGCTGGAGCAGGTGGCCTTCGCGCGGCTGGCCATCGAACCGAGGCTGGCGGAACTGGCCGCGCCGAAGCTGACCGGCGCGCAGATCGACCGGCTGGAGACGATTGACGGGGCGGTGAACCGGGCCATCGATGCCGGTCGGCTGGCGGACTATCTGTCCGCGAACCACGCCTTCCATTTCGCATTGTACGAGGCGGCGGAAGCGCCGGTCCTGCTCGACCTCGCGCGGTCGCTGTGGTTGCGGGCCGGGCCGTCGCTGCGCGCCGTGATCGACCGCTTCGGCCGCGATGTGGCCCCCGACCTGCACCGCGAAGCGATTTCGGCGATGCGGGCGAGAGATGCCGCAACACTGGCAAGCGCCATCGAGCGCGACATCCAGCAGGGCGTCGACCATGTGCGGCAGGCCCTGGCCGAAGGGCACTGACCGGCGGTTTTCAGATTGAGCGCTGCCGCGCAAGTTCTTGTCTCGTCGTCGGGACTTGCGCCCTCCTCCTCGGGTGCCTCCGGCGGGGATATTTGCGCCAATGTGAAAGGTCCTTGGGGGTCCGCGCAAAATTTGATCAAATTTCTTGAATGACGCGGCATTTGATCATATCCTGCGCCAAAGACGGGGCACGCGGCCCCGCCGATTCCGTGAGGGCCCCCCGATGAACATGATCACCAACCACCTGCCGACGGCGGAGTTGCAGCGTCTGGACGCGGCACACCATTTCCATCCCTTCACCGACAAGGCGGCGCTGGCGGCCAAGGGCGCGCGGGTCATCACGCGGGGCGAGGGGGTCTGGCTGACCGACAGCGAGGGGCACCGGATCATCGACGGGATGGCGGGGCTCTGGTGCGTCAACATCGGCTACGGGCGGAAGGAGCTGGCCCAGGTCGCGGCGCGGCAGATGGAGGAACTGGCCTATTACAACACCTTCTTCCAGACCACCCACGTGCCCGCGATTGCCCTGGCGGCCGAGATCGCGAAGCTGGCCCCCGGCGACCTGAACCACGTCTTCTTTGCCGGGTCGGGGTCCGAGGCGAACGACACCAACATCCGTCTGGTGCGCCGCTACTGGGACGTCAAGGGCATGCCCTGGCGGAAGACCATCATCGCGCGGTGGAACGGGTATCATGGCTCGACCATGGGCGGCGGTTCGCTTGGCGGGATGAAACCGATCCACGCGCATGGCGGCAAGATCGACGGGATCGAGCATATCGACCAGCCCTACTGGTGGGGCGAGGGCGGCGAGATGTCGGAGGATGACTTCGGTCTCGCCCGGGCGCGGCAGCTGGAGGAGAAGATCCTGGCAGTAGGGCCGGACAACGTGGCGGCCTTCATCGGCGAGCCGGTTCAGGGCGCGGGCGGGGTGATCATCCCGCCGAAGACCTACTGGCCCGAGATCCAGCGGATCTGTGACAAGTACGGCATCCTCCTGATCGCCGACGAGGTCATCACCGGGTTCGGGCGGACGGGAAACTGGTTCGGCAGCCAGACCTTCGGGATCAGGCCGCATATCATGACCATCGCCAAGGGTCTCTCGTCCGGCTACGCGCCGATCGGCGGCTCGATCGTCTGCGACGAGGTCGCGAATGTCGTCGGCGGGGCAGGGGAGTTCTTCCACGGCTACACCTACTCGGGCCATCCGGTGGCCTGTGCCGTCGCGCTGGAGAACCTGCGGATCATGCAGGACGAGGGGATCGTGGCCCATGTCCGCGACGTGGCG
>JBIJDO010000284.1:0-4379 GCA_044344105.1 Tabrizicola sp. | reverse complement strand
GGTTCTGGCGGTGGTGGCGCTGGCGAGCCTGTCCACGGCGCTGGCCTACCTGATCTATTTCCGCATTCTGGGGTCGGCGGGGGCGACGGCGATCTCGCTGGTCACCTTCTTGGTCCCGGTCAGCGCGGCGGGCCTCGGCTGGCTGGTGCTGGGGGAAAGGCTGCGGCTGGCCGATCTTGCCGGGCTGGCGCTGATCCTCGGCGGGCTGGCGCTGATCAACCGGCGGGTGGCCAGGACTTAAGGCTTCCAGCGCAGGAAATTGGCGATGAGGCGCAGGCCGGGGCCCTGGCTTTTCTCGGGGTGGAACTGGGTGCCGAGGATGGTGTCGCGCCCGACGATGGCAGTGATCGGGCCGCCATAGTCGCAATGGGCAAGGCGGTGCGCCGGGTCGGCGACGCGGACATGGTAGGAATGCACGAAATAGGCGTGGTCGCCGGTGGTCAGCCCGGCGAGGACCGGGTGGGGGCGGTCGATGACGAGGTCGTTCCAGCCCATGTGCGGGACCTTCAGGGCGGGGTCGGCGGGGTCGATCCTCACCACCTCGCCCGCGATCCAGCCGAAGCCGTCGGTCAGGCGGTATTCGTGGCCGCGCGAGGCGAGCATCTGCATGCCGACGCAGATGCCGAGGAAGGGGCGGGCCTTGCGGGTCACGGCCTCTTCGATGGCCTCGTAAAGACCGCCGTAGGTCCCCAGGGCTGCGCGGCAGGCCGGGAAGGCCCCGTCGCCGGGCAGGACGATCCGGTCGGCGCGGGCGACATCCTCGGGGCGGGAGGTGACGCGGACTTCGCCGCCGCCACCTTCCGCCGCCATGCGCTGGAAGGCCTTGGCGGCGGAGTGGAGATTGCCGCTATCGTAGTCGACGAGGACGGTCAGCATCTGTCTGTCCGGTGCGCGGGCGGAGGTACGGGAGCCTCCGGCGGGGATATTTGGTCCAGTATGAAAGGCTAGAGCGCGCCTTTGGTCGAGGGCAGGGTGTCGCCAAGACGGTCGTCAGGTTCCACCGCCTGGCGCAGGGCACGGGCCACCGACTTGAACGTCGCTTCGGCGATGTGGTGGCTGTTCAACCCATGCGCCATGTCCACGTGCAGCGTGAGGCCGCCGTGGGTCGAGAGCGCCTGGAAGAATTCGCGCACGAGCTCGGTGTCGAAGCTGCCGATCTTTCCCGTGGGGAAGGGGACGTTCCAGACCAGGTGGGGCCGGGCCGACAGGTCCAGCGCGGTCACGATCTGCGCGTCGTCCATCGCCAGCCGGAAATGGCCGTAGCGGCGGATGCCGCGCTTGTCTCCGAGCGCCCGGGCCAGGGCCTGGCCAAGCGCGATGCCAAGATCCTCGACCGTGTGGTGGTCGTCGATGTGGCGGTCGCCCGTGGCGCGCAGGGTGAGGTCGATCAGGCTGTGCCGGGCCAGCTGGTCCAGCATGTGGTCGAAGAAACCCACGCCGGTCGCGCAGTCGTGAGCGCCGGTCCCGTCGAGATTGACGGTGACCGAGATGTCGGTCTCGGCGGTCTTGCGGGTGACGGTCGCGGTGCGCATCGGCGGCTCTCCTTCGGACGCGGGCCTTATAGGGCCGGGGGGGGCCAAGGGGAAGCCGGATCGCGGCTTCGGGCGGAAGGTGGCACGCAACCCTTGCAGCCGTGCCAGATTTCGGGCTTGAAATGGTCCAGACTTGCCGCAAGACATTCTCTGGGGACCTGGCCCGGCCGCCCCGCCCAGGATTGAGGTTCGAAGACATCATGTCCGACATTGTTCCGGTTCTTCTGTGCGGCGGGTCCGGTACCCGGCTCTGGCCGGTGTCGCGCAGGAGCTTTCCCAAGCAGTTCGTGCCGCTTGCGGGCCAGGGCACGCTGTTCCAGGCGGCGGCGGGGCGGATGCGCGGTGTGGCGGGCGTGGCCGATCCCATGATCGTCACCAATGCCGATTTCCGCTTCATCGTGCTGGAGCAGCTGGCCGCCGAAGGCATCCGGCCCGGCGCGATCCTGATCGAGCCCTCGGCGCGCAACACCGGTCCGGCGATCCTGGCCGCGGCGCTGCATCTGGCGGAACGCGCGCCGGATGCGCTTCTTCTGGTCATGCCGACCGACCACAGCATCCCGGATGTCGACGGCTTTCGCGCGGCGGTGGCGACCGGGGTGCCCCGCGCCAGGGCGGGCCGGATCGTGACCTTCGGCATCCTGCCCGACCGGCCCGAGACGGGCTATGGCTGGATCGAACTGCCCGCCGCGCCCAAAACGGGTGCTGCGCAAAAGGTGACGCGGTTTGTCGAGAAACCGGCGCTTGCCCTGGCCGAGACCATGCTGGCCGAGGGCCGCTTCCTGTGGAACGCCGGGATCTTCCTGGTTTCGGCGGCCACGCTGATCGCGGCGTTCAAGGCCCATGCCGGGGACCTGGTGACGCCGGTCACGGGGGCGGTCTCCGCCGCGCGGCCCGACCTTGACTTTCTGCGCCTTGCCGAGGGGCCCTGGGCCGAGGCGCGCGACATCTCGATCGACTTTGCCGTCATGGAGAAGTCGGACGCGATCGAGGTCGTCCCTCTGGGGGCGGACTGGTCCGATCTTGGCGACTGGAATGCGGTCTGGCGCGAGAACGGCGGGGCGCGGGCGGGTCTTGTCGCCCAAGGGCAGGTGACCGCCATCGACTGCACGGGCAGCCTTATCCGGTCCGAAGTCGAGGGGCAGCACGTGGTCGGCATCGGGTTGCAGGACCTGGTGGTGGTCGCGATGCCGGATGCGGTGCTGGTCGCCGACCGGGCGCGGGCGCAGGACGTGAAACAGGCGGTGGCGCAGATGAAGGCCAAGTCGGTGCGCCAGGCCGAGGTTTTCCCGCGCGACCATCGGCCCTGGGGCTGGTTCGAGACCCTGGCCCTGGCCGACCGGTTCCAGGTCAAGCGCATCGTGGTCAAGCCGGGCGGGGCGCTGAGCCTGCAAAGCCATGTCCACCGGGCCGAGCACTGGATCGTCGTGTCGGGTACGGCGCAGGTGACGGTGGGCGAAGAGGTCCGGCTTCTGAGCGAGAACCAGTCGGTCTATGTGCCGCTGGGAGCCGTTCACCGGCTGGCCAATCCGGGAAAGGTGCCGGTGGTGCTGATCGAGGTGCAGACCGGGGCCTACCTCGGCGAGGACGACATCATCCGCTACGAGGACATCTATGCGCGGGACGGCGGCACCGGCCCATCCGGCAAGGCCTGAGGCGGGGTGATGCGCCACCGGCACCGTCAGGACGGATCGGGGGCCGGGCCATGAACGTGACCCTGACCTGCGCGTTGGCGAGCTGGTCGCCCGGACTTGGCGACAATACGGCGATGGGCTGGGTGACCGTCGTGGTCTATGTTCTTGCGGCGCTTGCCGCCGGAGGGGCGGCGCTGGCGTTGCGCGGGTCCGGGGGCATCGACCGGCGCGAGCGGACGTTCTGGACCCTAATGGCGCTGGGTCTGGCGCTGCTCGCCGTCAACAAGCAACTGGACCTGCAATCGCTGCTGACCGCGGTCGGCCGCTGTCATGCACAGTTGAACGGCTGGTACAACGCGCGCGACCGGGTGCAGTTCTGGTTCGTCATCGGTGTCGGTGCCACGGGTCTGGCCGGTCTGGCGTTCCTTGGATGGCTGCTGAGGGGTCTTCTGGCGAAACTGTGGCCGGCGCTGGTCGGCGCGGGGTTCGTCACGCTTTTCGTCCTGGTGCGGGCGGCAAGCATTCACAAGGTCGACCGGCTGCTCGGTCTGGAGCTCATGGGTCTTCGGGTGAACGGGCTGCTCGAACTGCCCGGACCGATTCTCGTGCTGCTGGTCGCGCTGCGGGCCTGGCGCAGTCGGGCGGCGCTTTCCCGTGAGAGGCGAGTCTAAATCCACTGCGAAACTACCGACGGGCGACTACAGGTAGTGTCGGCACGGCTGAACTGTTGTGTTCAGAACACTTTAACGAAAAATTCACCGTTTCGCATTCCTGCACAATTTCCGTTGTGCTGTGCGGACCTGCCCGGGCCGTGACAGGCCGTCAAACTGACGTTGCGGCAATGCACGGCGGCGCAGATTCATCGGAATCTCAAGGGAAATGTGGCGATAACGTGGTGGTTGAGCGGTTTGACGCCGCCCTGCGCGGCCGGTGGCGCGGGCGCGGCGGCGGTGAAACGGCCGCGAAAACTGCGTTAACAATGCGCGAGACGACACAACCTAGACGTGTAAACGCCTGAAATACCACCACTTTCGGTTTTATGAAGCATTCTGATCACATTGCCGAACGGCCTGCCAAATGGTAGGACTTCGCTACGCAAGGCGTGACGCGCTGGATGAGTAAGTTGTGAGAATTTGAACCCGGCCTACCGGAGCAATTTTGGTTTGCGCTTGTAGATTGGTGCCACGAGTGGAGACGTTGCAGATGGAAGTGCGTA
>JBIJDO010000283.1:0-4389 GCA_044344105.1 Tabrizicola sp. | reverse complement strand
CGATGATGGCGATGGCCCGGGTATAGTGGCTCGGGTTGCCCCAGTGGACATAATCGGGGTCCTGATAGTTCACCATGAGGAAGCGCGGCTGCAACTCGGCCAGCGCACGGGTTGCAAGCTCGGTCAGAAGCCGGTCGCCGCGCGGGTTCTTGAAGCCGGTGTCGCCGAAGTCCTGCCGCCAGCGCGCCCAGAACGCCTCGACCTCCGGCGAGGGGTCCGGGGTCGCCCCGCGCGGGTCGATGGTCAGAAGGCGCGTCCTCTCCTCCTCCAGCGCCACCCGTGCGTCATCGGTCAGTCCGCCCTCGGCCAGCTGCATCCGGGTCCGGTACAGTTTGTAGCGGTGCAGGCTCAGCATCTCGGACCTGAAATCGATGCCGAAATGATCGCCCGCGCCGAAGGTGAAGAACTCTTCCTGCGGGCGGTCCTCGCCGTTCACCAGAAGCACCTGGTGCGAGGGGATGTCGAAGGTCCGGCGCAGATACTCGAAAAGCGTGGGTTCGGTCGGCTCCAGCCGGTCGTTCAGGACCTCGCTGGCATCGCGGTAGGCGAGATAGCGCCCGGTCAGAAGGTTCAGCGTGCCTTCGGCATGGCTGGTGTTCACCCCCTCCAGCCGGTCGATCCGCAAGTCCGGGATGAAGGTCCCGCGCGGGGCGAGAACGTGCCGCAGATAGGGCGCCCAGGTCGCCGCCTCGTCAATCGTCTCGGCCCGGCGGACCCCCCCGCCGAAGCGAACCAGGATGACGTTCGGTCCCCGGTAGGCCTGTGTCTGCGCCAGCGAGGGGAGCGGGGCTGCAAGGCCAGCGGCCAGGCCCAGCGATCCCAAGGTAAAGCTGCGACGGTCCATGCGGCCTCCGGGGCTTTGTTAATGAGATTAACATTACATGAAACGCCTGCGCTGGCGAGTGATTCTTTGTCACTTGGGAAGCGATCTGCAGGGTACCGCCAAGCGATGCTGCGCCTGAAACGCAAGCGCTGGCCCTTGCGGTTCTGTCACCATCCTGGGGAATGGTGGGCGACCCTGGAATCGAACCAGGCGTGGGTCGCCCCGGGGGAGTTACAGTCCCCTGCCGCACCTTGCAGCTCGTCGCCCGCCGGGGGGTCGTGTACCCAAGGGGGGGGAGGGCGTCAAGGGGCGGCGTCAGGCAGAGCGGCAGGGTCTGTAGCGCACCGCCCGTGGCACTTTCGCCTTGCAATCGGCAAGGTCGCTGCGCCAAGGTCCGGGCCGGATTTCAGGGGTGCAGAACATGGCGGGGGGCGGCAGGAAACCGGCCTGGGTGGTCGACAAGGAGCGTGGCGAACGGCGGGAGGCGCGTGAAACCGTCTGGCTCTTCGGCCTCCACGCCGTGCGCGACGCGCTGATGAACCCCCGGCGCGAAAAGCTGCGGCTGGTGGTGACCAAGAACGCGCTCGACAAGCTGGAAGCGGCGGTCGCAGCGTCGGGGATGGCTCCCGACGTGGTGGACCCCCGCCGCTTCGACGTGCCGATCGACGAAGGCTCGGTGCATCAGGGGGCGGCGGTCGAAGTGAAACCGCTGCACTGGGGGCGGTTCGCCGATGTCTGCGCGGCGGGCGAGGGGCTGCCGCTGGTCGTCCTCTTGGACCGGGTGACCGATCCGCACAATGTGGGCGCGATCCTGCGGTCGGCCGAGGTCTTCGGGGCGCGCGCGGTCATCGCGCCGAAACACCATTCGGCCCCGGAAACCGGCGCGCTTGCCAAGACCGCCAGCGGAGCGCTGGAGCGGCAACCCTATCTGAAGGTGACGAACCTTGCCGAGGCGATGGCCGAGTTGAAGGACATGGGCTTTACCCTGATCGGGCTGGACGGAGAGGCGAAGGTCGATCTTCCCGACGCGGTTGCCGCTGTACGGGGCCGCCCCATTGGCCTTGTGCTTGGCGCGGAAGGGCCGGGACTGCGGGAAAAGACCCGCGAGACTTGCGATGTCCTGGCGCGGATTCCCTTTGGCAAAGGGTTCGGCAGCCTCAACGTCTCGAACGCGGCGGCGGTGTCGCTGTATGCGGCTGCGCGGGGATGACGGGGACCATGATCACGACTGCGCGACGGGCCTTACATCCCTGCGTCGCTGTCCTATCTTTCCCTGATGAGGCACGGGACCGGAACCCCGTCCTTACTTCACTGTCCCTCGTTCCGCGACTTGGCGCCTGAGGTCCCCCTTGGGCGCCATTTTGTTTTGGTGAGACCATGATCGCAGACGACGAGATCCGTGACATCCTGACCTCGGTGAAGACCATCGCCCTTGTCGGCTGGTCGCCGAAGCCCGACCGCCCGAGCCATGGTGTGGCGGCCTTCCTCAAGCGGCGCGGCTACCGGGTGATCCCGGTCAACCCGGGTCAGGCGGGGCAGATGGCCCTGGGCGAGACGGTGGTGGCGACGCTGGCCGAGGCCGGACCCGTCGACATGGTCGACATCTTCCGGCGCAGCGAAGAGGCGGGGGCCGTGGCCGACGAGGCGGTTGCCTTGGGCGCAAGGGTGGTCTGGATGCAGCTTGGCGTGGTCGATGAGGCAGCCGCGGCGCGGGCAAGGGCGGCGGGGGTCAAGGTGGTGATGGACCGCTGCCCGGCAATCGAGATTCCAAGGCTGGGGCTGTAGGGACCGACGCCAGGACGAAACGTCAGCGCGCGGCTTTTTCGGCGATGCCCGAGGTGCCTTCACGGCGGTCGAGTTCCTTCAGCACCTCCTCCAGCGTCACGTCCCGCGCGGCGAGCATGACGAGAAGGTGGTAGAGGACATCCGCCGCCTCGGCGGTGAGGCGGGCGCGGTCGCCCTTGACCGCCTCGATGATCGCCTCGACCGCCTCTTCCCCGAACTTTTCGGCGCATTTCTCCGGCCCCATGGCCAGAAGTTTCGCGGTCCAGGAGGTATCGGGATCGGCCCCCTTCCGGGCGGCGATGGTGGCGGCGAGGGATTCCAGGCTCATGTCAGCCTCACGGGGATGCCGGCGGCGGCCATATGGGCCTTGGCCGCGCCGATGGTGAAGGTGCCGAAGTGGAAGATCGAGGCGGCGAGGACGGCGGAAGCATGTCCTTCGGTGATGCCTTCCACGAGGTGGTCGAGCGTGCCGACCCCGCCCGAGGCGATCACGGGAACGGTCACCGCATCGGCGATGGCGCGGGTCAGGGGCAGGTTGTAGCCGCCCTTGGTGCCGTCGCGGTCCATCGAGGTGAGGAGGATTTCTCCGGCGCCCTTCGCGGCGACGGTGCGGGCGAAGTCGACCGCGTCGATGCCGGTCGCGCGGCGGCCGCCGTGGGTGAAGATCTCCCACCGGCCCGGCGCCACCGTCTTCGCGTCGATGGCGACGACGATGCACTGGCTGCCGAACCGGTCGGCGGCTTCGGCCACCACGTCCGGCCTTGCCACGGCGGCGGAGTTGAAGCTGACCTTGTCGGCCCCGGCAAGGAGGAGCTTCCGCACATCCTCGGGTGTGCGGACCCCGCCGCCGACGGTCAGCGGCATGAAGCAGGCCTCGGCGGTGCGGGTCACGAGGTCGTACATGGTGGACCGGTTGTCCTCGGTCGCCATGATGTCGAGAAAGCAGAGCTCGTCCGCCCCGGCGGCATCATAGGCGCGGGCGGCTTCGACCGGGTCGCCGGCATCGACGAGGTCGGTGAAATTCACGCCCTTCACCACGCGGCCGTCGGCCACGTCGAGGCAGGGGATGATGCGGGTCTTGAGCATGGGTCCGTGAATGCCGCGCGCGAGGCCGAAAGGCAAGCGGGAAGCTGCCCACGCGTGGGCACCCTGGCGTCGCGTTGGAAATCAAGGGGTTGGCCGTGGGCGTTAACGGTTTGGCAAGGAGTCGGTCGCCATCCGCGCCACCGCCCCGCGCGAGATCAGAATGTGGAAGGGCAGCACCAGCCGCAGGTAGGCCCGGCCCCAGACATTGTGCGGGCGGACCCAGGTCGACATGTAAAGCCGCCCGTCCTGGCGGATCAGGCCGATGCGGAAGTTCAGGTGCCGGTCGTCGGTGCCGAGGACGATTTCGTCGTCGGCTTCCAGGCAGACCGGAAAGACCGCCCCCGCTTCTGTGCCGGTCTTGAGCCCGAAGGGTCGCACCAGTGCGTTGCGGATCCCCATGAGCGGTCGCACCCAGCCCGGCAGGGTGAGACCGCGCTGCATCGCCTGACGCGGCGAGAAGGTCGAGGCGACCGAGTAGCAGTCGAGGAAATCGCCGGGCTGATGCAGCGGCCAGAGCGAGGAGGCAGGCGGCAGGGTGTCAGTGCGGACGGCGGACATGAGATGAGGATGCGCGCAGCGGGTGGACCAGAGAATGAGGCGTGTCGTCGCGGGGCGGTGGTCCGGCCTCGGGTTGTCAGCCTGACAGTCAAGAATGGTTGGGAGGTGCTTGAGCGGGCGCGTGCATTGAGGGCAGA
>JBIJDO010000314.1:0-3952 GCA_044344105.1 Tabrizicola sp. | reverse complement strand
ACCCTTGTTCTTAAAAAGTCGGGCGGTCGCCCGGACTTCACCGACGCGACGTGGCAGCCACAGATGAACGTCTTGATGGCGCATGCCCGAGGCGTCACGGATGAGCATGTCCAAGATGTGCAGGCTTTGCTCGAAGAGCAAAAAGGGCACGTCAGCTATGAGATGGTCATCGGCTTCATGCTGTTCGCTGCCTTGGCAGCGCGCGAGGATGATCTTTTGTCCGAAGAAACACCCAGTCTTTCGCCAGAGCAGGTGAAGACCGCCCGGAAGTTCGGCAAGGTATGGATGACGGAGACGCTCCGGTCCCATGTTACGATCCGCATCGGACCGGTCGGTGAGCGGCACCTCGTTGAGCGGGAGGCACGGCGTCAATTTGAAGCGGCCCAGGCTTCCGGCCGCGCGACACCGACCGAACACTGGGTGAGCGAGCACGAGCGGCGCTACTCCAGCGGCAAAGTCGTCAGAGTTCGTGGACATAAGCGGGGCATCGTTGCGGACAAAAGTTTGCCGATCAGAGTGGTTGGCCCGCGGTTAGAGCTGTGATCAGGAATGATTTCGCCCCTGTGCGCTCGGCCGGACTAGGAGCGTCCGAGCACTGAAGAGTTCCGTGTGCAGGTTGTTTCGAATAATTCGAATGTTGCGCTTGCTTCGATTGCATGGCACACCCATCTCTAGATGGACGCCGAACGGCGACGCAGGAGGGCAAAATGGCAGCATTGCACAAGGAGCGGTTTTCGAACCGTCTTCCTACCAAGGTCGAGATCAATAACGCGGATCAACTTCGTCACATCATTGCGTCGCAGGTAACAGAGGGCCAACCGGTCGATCTTTCGCTTGCTGTGGACGGCGGCGAGACGCGCAACATCACGCTGATGCCGGCGCTCACCGATACCTTGCTGGATATTCTGCGCCTGATTTCAACTGGCCGTGGGTTCCGTATGATCCCGGTCGAAGCTGAGCTTACGACGCAGGAAGCGGCAGATATGTTGAATGTCTCCCGGCCCTTCCTGATCAAGTTGCTCGAAAAGGGCGACATCCCGTTCACCACGGTTGGTCGCCATCGTCGTGTCCGGGCAGAGGATCTTTTCGCCTACATGGCCGAACGCGACCAGGCCCGATCCGATGCCCTGTCCGAACTTGCGGGGCTGGACGCGGAGGGCGACCTGATTTGAGCGGCCCGATGAACCGATACGCGGCCATCATCGATGCTTGCGTCCTTGGGGGTGGCCTCAAGAGGAACATCATTCTGAGTTTGGCTGAGGTTGGCTTGTTTCGACCCTACTGGTCCGCGCGCATTCTGGATGAGACTGAGAAGGCGATTCTCGCCATCTCGAAGGGCACGGCTGATCCAAGCCGTCAACGCCGTGCTATCGAGCGGGCATTTCCAGAGGCGATGGTGTTTCCGAACCATGGCCCGGACCTGATCGGCTTGTTGCCCGATCCCGGCGATGAGCATGTTTTGGCAGCCGCCATCGCGGCTCGCTGCGATACGCTGGTCACCGACAATCTCAAGGATTTCCCTCAAGGGATCCTTGACCGGTGGGGGATCGAAGTCATGTCTCCTGATGACTTTATCTCGAACGCCATGGATTTGGATCATGCCGTTGCAATCGGCGCGTTGCGCGACATGCGGGCGCGATTGAAAGACCCGAAGTACACGGTTTCCGCACTGGTTTTGAAACTCGAAGGGCAGGGATTGTTGCAAACAGCCGACTTCCTGCGCGAATATGAGAACTTGATTTGAGCTGGCCTGTGATGGCTTGCCGCCGCAACGGCCCAGCAAATCCTAGCCTGCCGAAGATGTCTTTGCCTTTGTCGCCCATTTCAATGGCTTCCACATGACCAACTCTGTCAAGTTTCGACTGCATCCCGGAGCCGATTTGGTGCAAACAAGTGCGCCGATGGTGCGCGCATATCAGACCGTCGCGGCCTATCAGTCGGAGCACGGCGAGATCGGGCTGACCAAGTCTGGCGCTTGGAACCGGCGTTGTATTGATTGGGTCGTGCGGCGGATGGACTTTCCAAACTGGACCGCCGAGAAACTTTACTCGGTCAACAAGGTCTTGAATGAATACGACGTTCCGCCCTTGGAGTATCTTCGTGTCCTGCTCACGTCTTTGCGGTTGGGGCGCAAAATGGGCAGTGGCTGGCGGTTGACAAAGCCCGGCATGATTCTGGCAGGCGATCCGGAAGCGGCCTTTGCCACCATCGCGCCCGCGTTCTTGTTTCGGTTCGACCATTCCGAAGGCAGGCGCACGGAACAGGCACCCGCCGGAGACTGGGAATTGTGGTTACACGCAATCAACCGGATGCCGCAGGACGGCTTTACGCTGCCTGAACTGGCGAACTTCCTCTATGGCCCAAGTGTAGGCGGTGGATGGCGTGGTCCAGCGGGCGGGCTGTTCAGCGCCGTGGCTATGCCACTTGAGTGGGTCGGCTTGTTGACCCGTACAGGCAAAGGCGGCATCGACGAAATGCTTTGGTGCAGGACTCCGCTTTGGGCAGCCGCGCTGGATTTTCAACGTCGGACGATAGTTACGAATGTGGTGACGTTTCCCTCGCGGGGATGACACCGTTGAGGTTTGCCTTGGAACACCATGTGGGCGCGCGTTCTGCACTTGATATGGTGGTGATGGTCGGTATGATCACTAAATGTTCGATTCAGGTGGCCAACTCGAAATCTTCCCGACGACGCTGGATATGCGTCGTATCGACTTGGCCCTTAACATGCGGCGTTACTACCGATTGAGCGTTCAGCGCGACTTGTTCGGTCGTGCCTGTCTCATTCGTGAATGGGGAAGAATTGGCGCACGTGGCCAATCCCTGATCGAGAGCCATGAAGACGAGGGCAGGGCGATCACTTCGCTGATGCGGCTTGCCGCTCAAAAGCAGCGGCGGGGCTATCAGCGGTAGCAGGCCGCGCTTGCTCGATTTGTCTGCAGGTCTGGGCAATGAGCAATAGAACTGTTTTCTATAACTCAATGCACGGCCCAAGCATGAGCGATAGATATCATCGTCCTTGATTTGACCAATAGCCACGCCGTGCAAATCAACGTGCCGCCACCCGTCATTTCTCGCCGGCAGTGGGCCATTCATGTTGTTGCTAGGCCCTTCGATCTGCTCCTGTGGTGCGATGTCCTGATGAACGCGCATCACCTCCTTTCCAGTCGGGCAGAGGCATCGACCATCCCCCTACACTCCTTGCAACCCCTGCGATCACAGTCGGGACATCGGCACATGGCATCAGGGCGAACCGGAACCACCATCACCAATATGCCCTCCAGATCGCAGCAAGCGACACGGCCTCACCGGTTTCGCGGGCCGGTGCTTTGGTCTGCCCATCTTGACGGCCTGCCTGTCGCGCAGGACCCACTTCTACCCATCGGACTGGCGGCGCAGTCGGCTTGGTCGGTGTTGATCTGGTTTCTCTCTTTCCGGGGTCTTGGCCTTCCGGGTCTGACATCGCCGGGGGAAGGGTGTCATCGTTCTGCCCTGCCGCTTCCCGTGATCCGGGCTCAGGCCCCTCCCTTCGACTGACAATCCCCTAAGCCTGTTCGGCCTCTGGCTCGCAACCCCGCTCAGGGCCGGGCCGTGTTGGTCGCGTATCGCTCCCTGCCCGCACCACCCAGGCCCCTCGGGGGTTTCCGGTGGCTCAAGGGCCACCGTGCAAGCCTCAGCCGACAGGCTTCTTTCGGGTCTTGTCGAAGGGATAGTCCCTTCAGCCAGATACAGGAGCTTACCATGCAGAACATCGTCATCCTCGCCGGCAACATCGGTCAGTCCCCGGAAGTCCGCACCACGCAAGGCGGGACTAAGATCACCAACTTCACCCTCGCCACCTCGCGGCCGCGCCTGTCCGAAGGTCGGGTCCAGCGCGATGAGAACGGCTACCGCGTGATGGACACCGAATGGCACCGCATCACCTGCTTCAACGGTCTCGGCAAGACGGTCG
>JBIJDO010000280.1:0-4441 GCA_044344105.1 Tabrizicola sp. | reverse complement strand
CTTCCCCGCCCTGTTCGAAGTCCGGATGAGCCCCCGGCTGCATATCTGGGTCTACGGCTTTTTCCAGCATGACTTCGCTCAGCATGTGCGTCAGGGCGGCTTCCGCCCGGTGGTCTTTCTGAGCCATGGACTGGAGCTCGGGATCTTCCTCTGTTCCGCGTTTCTGGCAGCACTTGCGCTGTTCCGGGACGCAGTCCGGAACGGCAGTGCCGCGTTCTTCTGGTTCTTTGCCGCTGCCTGGCTCTACCTCATCCTCATTGTGTCGAAGAACTTCGGCGCTCTTGCCATCGGCACGGTCATTGCCGGGTTCATCCTCTTTACCGGTCGTCGCGTGCAAGTGATCTTTGCGATCACCGTCGCGGTTGTGGTGCTGCTTTATCCGCTTTTGCGGGGGGCAGGCTGGATTCCGGTCGAATGGGTCCTTGCCCAGGTGGAAGCCATGGATCAGGACCGGGCCGGTTCGCTCCGCTTCCGCCTGATGAACGAGGAAACCCTTCTCGAACGGGCAGGCGAGAAGCCGTTCTTCGGCTGGGGAAGCTGGGGGCGGAACCAGATCTTCGATCCGGTTGACGGCAGGATGCTCAGCGTCACGGACGGAATCTGGATCATCCTGATCGGTGCCTATGGCTGGGTCGGATACATCGCCCGGTTCGGCCTGTTGACCCTGCCGATCATCGCTTTTGCCGTCTACCGCCGTTCGCTCGGGACATCCTTCGCACCCCTGGGTCTGGTCCTGATTCTGTGCGCGGCGCTGATCGACCTGATCCCGAACAGTGCGCTGGTCGTCTATGTCTGGCTGATGGCAGGCGGCATTGCGGGCCATGTGCTTTGGAAGCCCGCTCAGAACAGCACTTCCGCCAGCGTGGCAGGCTCGGCTGGCTCGGTCGAAGCTGCCTCGTCACCTTTCGGGGCCGCGCCGGGCCAGGCCGCCTGGCTGATGCGATCCGAGGCCGGACAGGTCTCGCGCCGGTCCCGCCGCAAGGGCACGACCCAGCGGACCTGACCCCCCCCTGCCTTGCACGCACAGCTGGAAACCGTCCGGCAAACGTGCCGCCCGGCCCTGCTGCAATCCGGGTGACCGTGACAAGGCCAGAAACTGGAAAGGTGTCCAGCCTTTCCCGGCAGGGCTCAGGCTGCAGGCTCGTGCGCGGTCGCATCGCCCGCCACCATCCGGCGGAAGACCTCGTTGCCGGACAGGAGTTCGTCATACGTGCCTTGCGCCAGAACGCGCCCGCGCTCCATCAGGAAGATCGTGTCGCAGGTCCGCACGGTCGACAGCCGGTGCGCGATCAGGATGATCGTCTTGTCCGACCGTATGCGCTGCACTGCATCCATCACCACCCGCTCGGTGATGTTGTCCAAGGCCGAGGTCGCCTCATCCATGATCAGCATGGTCGGATTGCGGTAAAGCGCACGGGCAATGCCGATGCGCTGGCGCTGCCCGCCCGAGAGCCGGACACCGCGTTCGCCGACCAGGGTCCGGTAGCCAAGCGGCAGTTCGGTGGTGACGAAGTCATGCAAGGCCGCCGTGCGCGCGGCGCGTTCGACCGCCGCCATGTCGATCTCGTTCTCGGCAACCCCAAAGGCGATGTTCGCCGCCACGCTGTCATCGGTCAGGAAGATCGACTGCGGCACATAGCCCAGCGTCTTTTGCCAGGCCGGAACCGTGCTGCCTGAAATCACCGTTCCATCCACCCGGATCTCCCCGGAATCAGGGCGCAGCAGACCCAGGATAAGATCCACCAGCGAGGTCTTTCCGGCCCCGGTGCCGCCGACGATCCCGACCGTGGTCCTTGCCGCAATGGTCAGCGACAGTTCATGCACCGCAGCGCGGTTGGCCGTCGGATAGGCGAAGCTCACGTCCGACAGTTCCAGTTGCCGGACCAGCGGCAGTGCGGCACCGTTCGTTCCCTCAGGGGGTGGCTGTTCCTTCACCAGCGCATAGTCGTCGACGATGATGTCAAGAGCCGAGGTTGCGCCGCGGATCGAGCTGAGACCGAAGTAGATCTGTTGCAAGGACGGCAAAAGCCGCATCGTGGAATAGGCGATCACTCCAAGCATCGGGACGATGTCCGAAATGCTGCCGCCGCTGCGCAAGAGGAGGACAAGGATCAAGGACAACAACGTGCCAAAGCTCAGCGCCTCAAGCGCGAACCGCGGCATCTCCGACATCAACCCGATCCGGGCCGTCGCCCGTGCAGCCCGGAAAGCCACGCCCGAATAGGCCGCAAGGTAACTGTCCTCCTTGCCCAGAACCTTGACGTCCTTGATCCCGCCGGTCGCCTCTTGCGCGACGCGGAAGCGCTGGACCATCGCCTCGACCAATTCGTCGCCCGCCCGGCGCAGTCCGTTTCGCAGCCGAAGGTAGATCAGCGAATAGGCAAGCCCGAGAACGCCGCCGCTGAACAGGGTCACCAGGGGATCGACGAACAGAAGAAATCCCAGGATCGACAGCACCAGGAGGATGTTCGCGATCAGGCGGAGCGCTGGAGTGATGACCCGACCCACAAGGCCATCGACCTCGCTCAGGACATTCTTGCCGATCTCGGCACTGTTTCGCTCCAGAAACCAGATGTAGGGTTGTCGCAGATAGGTGCCCAGCAACCGCCGGGAGATCGCATAGCCGCGCATCGTGGCATAGATGCTGATCGCATAGGACCCGGCGGCCTTGACCGCGATCCCGAACATCACGACGGCAAACACCAGGATCGATATGGCGATCTGGAACGTGAAGGTGCTCTCGAAACCCAGCCCGTCGTAAAGAAACGCCAGAACCGCATTGTCCTTGATCGATCCCGGTTCCGCCAGAACGTTCAGCAGCACGAGGACCGCCGTCATCCCCAGGACTTCGGCCGCCGCCACGAGGATCATGACACCGGTCAGCAACCAGAACTGCCGACGCTCGCGCGGGTCAAGCAGAGACAGAATCTTGCGGTAGATCTCGAACACAGGCATCCCCGAAAACGGTCGGCTCCGGATTATGATGTCTCGAAGAGACAAAAGAAAGGCAATCCCGCGCCGAATTCCGCGCCGAACCCGGCGAAGCCTGCGGGGCGCACCAACCGCTGATCCGGGCGGAAAATGCCGCCACCCCGGTCCTTGCGCAAGTCCCCTGTGACACGCGCGCAACAGGCGGAACCGGCATGAGGCAGGCTGCCCTTCCGACCGGATTCCACATCTTCAACCCATGATTGCCCAAATTCCGCCACGCATAGCGAGCAGCCTGACCTCACGTTTCGCGGGGGAGTTGAGAGACATGATCGTGGGGATGCTCGTCGTTTCCGTCATTGCCGGTATCCTCGCCACGGTGGCCGGGGCCTCGCTGGACCTTCCCACCTGGGCATTTCTTGCCATTTATCCGATGACTGGCGCGGTTTCGCTGCTTCTGACCGCCGCGCTCTGGTCGATTCGCGATGACAGGCAGACGCCGGAACAGTCGCTCGTCGTCCTGCAGACCGGCCCGAACGCCCAGGTGAACTGACGCTTCGCTGCGGCAAGGGTCCACTTCCCGGCATCGGCGACAAAGCCCGCTTCAAGCAACGGCGGCTGAGCCAACTTCCGCCAAGTCCGGAACACTGCGCCGGATCAATCAACGCCCGGTCCGATTTCTCAACTCGACGCAAGGAATTGTTAAGCATAAGCTTCGATACTCAGGGGACGCCTTGGGCGCGGGACGCCCAGGTCGCGGGAGAAGCAGATGTTCGTGGGGGTACTGCTGATTGCCATGATGGCAGGCACTGCAACGACAGCGGTGCTACTGGTGCTGCAGCACCCGTTCTGGATCGCTCTCATGGCCTATCCGATCGTCGGAGGCGCGGTGCTGCTTCTGGGGCTGGCCCTCGTCGGGTTGATCCGGTGGTTCACCAGCGACCCGACCGCAGTCGACGGTCACTTCCCGGTGGCGCGCAGCACCACACCGACCGTCGCGAACAGTATCCTGAAATCGGTCACGAACGACAAGCTCCGCTCGTAGTCGGCGTCGTAGTCGGCGCGTTGCGCGAAGGTCGAGGCGTTCCGGTCCGAGATCTGCCAGGTGCCCGTCAGGCCCGGCCGCAGCGCGTAGTAGGCCGTTCCGGGATACAGGTCCTTCTGATCCGGCATCATCGGACGCGGGCCGACCAGGCTCATGTCGCCGACCAGCACGTTCCAAAGCTGCGGCAGCTCATCCAGCGAGCTTTTGCGCAGGAACTGGCCGAAGGGCGTGATCCGGGGGTCGTCCGACAGTTTCTGGTAGGCGTCCCATTCCTGCCGCGCGGTCTCGTTCGCCTCCAGATGGGCCGCCAGGCGCGCTTCCGCATCCGGAACCATCGTGCGCAGCTTCCACAACCGGAACGTCTCCCCGCCGCGCCCGACCCGGTCCTGCACGAAAAACGGCGACTGACCGCTCGCTTTCAGGATCGAGACCAGCACAAGAAGAACCGGCAGAACGATCGGCAGTGCC
>JBIJDO010000436.1:0-2729 GCA_044344105.1 Tabrizicola sp. | reverse complement strand
GATCAACGAACAGATCGACCG
This sequence comes from Tabrizicola sp., assembly GCA_044344105.1. Taxonomy (GTDB): domain Bacteria; phylum Pseudomonadota; class Alphaproteobacteria; order Rhodobacterales; family Rhodobacteraceae; genus Tabrizicola. Next base: position 2,708 of record JBIJDO010000436.1, on the reverse strand, counting down.
GATGCGCCACTCGGCCACACGGGCGCTTCTGGAGCGCGACGACGTGATCATCGTCGCCTCGGTCTCCTGCATCTACGGCATCGGCTCGGTCGAGACCTATTCGGCGATGACGGTCGACCTGATCACCGGCCAGTCCTATGACCAAAGGAAGGTCATGGCCGACCTCGTGGCCCAGCAGTACAAGCGCCTCGACACCGCTTTCCAGCGCGGGGCCTTCCGGGTGCGGGGTGACAGCCTTGAGGTCTGGCCCGCCCACCTGGAAGACCGCGCCTGGCGGTTTTCGTTCTTCGGCGAGGAACTCGAAGCCATCACCGAATTCGACCCCCTGACCGGCGCCAAGACCGACAGGTTCGACAAGATCCGCATCTATGCCAACTCCCACTACGTGACCCCGCGCCCGACGCTGCAGCAGGCGATCAAGGGCATCAAGGAAGAGCTGGCCGTCCGCCTCAAACAACTCGAATCCGAAGGAAAACTCCTTGAAGCGCAGCGCCTCGGCCAGCGCACCCAGTTCGACCTCGAAATGCTGGAGGCCACCGGCTCCTGCGCCGGGATCGAGAACTACTCCCGCTACCTCACCGGCCGCGCGCCAGGTGAACCGCCCCCCACGCTGTTCGAATTCATCCCTGACAACGCCATCGTCTTCGCAGACGAATCCCACGTTTCCGTCCCCCAGATCGGCGGCATGTACAAGGGCGACTTCCGCCGCAAGTTCACGCTCGCCGAGCACGGATTTCGCCTGCCGTCCTGCATGGACAACCGCCCGCTGAAGTTCGAGGAATGGGACGCCATGCGCCCGCAATCGGTCTTCGTCTCCGCCACCCCGGCGGCCTGGGAGATCGAACAAACCGGCGGCGTCTTCACCGAACAGGTCATCCGCCCGACCGGCCTTCTCGACCCGCCGGTCGAAATCCGCCCGGTGGAGATGCAGGTCGACGATCTTCTCGACGAGATACGCCGCGTCTCCGCCCGCGGCCTGCGCACCCTTGTCACCGTCCTGACCAAGCGCATGGCCGAGGATCTGACCGATTACCTCCACGAACAGGGCATCCGCGTCCGCTACATGCACAGCGACATCGACACCATCGAACGCATTGAAATCCTGCGCGATTTGCGGCTTGGGGCCTTCGACGCGCTGGTCGGGATCAACCTGCTGCGCGAAGGCCTGGACATCCCGGAATGCGGCCTCGTGGCGATTCTGGACGCCGACAAGGAAGGCTTCCTCCGCTCGGAAACCAGCCTGATCCAGACCATCGGCCGCGCCGCCCGCAACGCCGACGGCCGGGTCATCATGTATGCCGACCGGATCACCGGCAGCATGGAGCGCGCGCTGGCCGAGACGAATCGGCGGCGCGAGAAGCAGGAAGCCTACAACATCAAGCACGGCATCACGCCCGAGACGGTGAAGAAGAACGTCGAGGATGTCCTCTTCGGGACTTGGGAAGGCGACACCGATCAGGCGCGGATCACCACGAAGATCGACAAACCAATGATCGGCAAGAACCTCGCCGCCCACCTGGACGCCCTGCGCCTGCAGATGCGCAAGGCCGCCGAGAACCTGGAATTCGAGGAAGCCGCCCGCCTGCGGGACGAGGTCAAGCGGCTGGAGGCGGTGGAACTGGCCGTCGCCGATGACCCCTTCGCCCGGCAGGAGGTGATCGAGGAGGCGGTTGTGGAGGCCACGAAGATGGCGGGGAGGAGTACCGGCGGAAGGGCAGGGATGCGGGGCGGGAAGCGGTCAAGGGGGGGCAGGGGCCGGTAACTCAGGCCACCTGCCTGTCGTCGGTTCAAGCCAGCAGCACAACGCGACCCGCAAGACCCTACGGGCCGCCGACTTGCCATGCGCCCCGAAAGCTAGCTTCCCTGGATCACCTCGACCGGTGGATCGAGCACGGTGATGTCGGTGACAAGGTTGAGCGGGCTGCTCCAGTCCACGAACACGTTGAAATCGACACCGCCGTCGCGCACCGAGACATTCTGGACGGTGATCGACGCTGCGCCGAAATGGGCCAGGAAGCTTTGTCCCCCCAAGAGGCTTGAGCTTCCGAACTCGGTCGCCTCGCTTACGGTGACGTGAACGACGGAGATCTTCTTGATGTCGGGCGCATTGAAGTGAAGATCCGCGCGACCCTTGCGGTTCGGAACCCACATTCGGTAGGTTTTCATGGTGAAGTTTCCTTGGTCAAATGATGTGAGGACTATGGAGTCTCGCGCCGAAATCGCGGCGCAACCTGTGGAAGCGGGAGGACGCCGAAAGCGAACGGACGAACTTCAGACCGCTCACGGTCGGCGAAGTGCCGCATCGGGACGGCAAAATCCGGACCGACACGGTGCGATCATGGTAGCACATCGCCCCTGCGCCGTCGCCGTCTATCTTGCCAGGAACGGCAAGTGCAGGGTGGGTGCCAACCCACCGTTGCCCTCATTCCGTTATGCTCCGCCGCAACGCACGCATTCATTGCGCACCACCCGTAGGTCGGGGCTTGCCCCGACTCCTCCGGTGCGCTGTAGCGCACCCTACGCAACGCCTGACGCTCTCGCCTCTCCTCCTCCTCGTGGGGAAGGGTCGGGGGTGGGGGGCTTCCCGAAACGGAGGCTTGGGGCACCCATACGCAACCTTGACTGAGCTGCTGCCGGTTTCGTGGACGGGCAGTTAAGCTAACCCGGCCTTCCTTTCGAACTCGACCGGGCTGAGATAGCCGATGGTC
>JBIJDO010000278.1:0-4458 GCA_044344105.1 Tabrizicola sp. | reverse complement strand
AAGATGCGCGCTGCCGTGGTATTCGGGAATTGCCTAAAATCGTTCCTCTGATATACGTTTTCGTATGGATATGCGTCCGTCCTGGGACCTTTGGCAAAGCTTTCTTGCGGTGGCCGAGACGGGCAGCCTGTCTGCCGCCGCGCGGCGCTTGCGGCTGACGCAACCGACGCTGTCGCGCCATGTCGACGCGCTGGAGGCGGCACTTGGCCAGCCCCTGTTCGTGCGGGGGACGCAGGGTCTGACGCCGACACCGGGTGCCGAAGCCTTGCTGGACGAGGCCCGCAGCATGGCCGCCGCAGAGGCATCGTTGCGCCGAAGGGCCGCCGGGGTGGCGGCGGACGAGACCGGAGTTGTAAGGCTTTCCGCCTCGGAAGTGGTCGGAGCCGAAGTTCTGCCGCCGATGCTTGCGCGCTTTCGTGCCGCCCATCCGGGGATTTCCGTCGAACTGGTGCTGAGCAACCGGGCCGAAGACGTGAGGAACCGGGTGGCCGATCTGGCGCTGCGCATGTTCCGGCCCGCCGGTGATGCCTTGAAGGCGCAGCGGCTCGGGACGGCGCAGGTCGGGCTTTATGCCAGCACCTTCTTTCTGAAAGGCGCGGAAACTGGGCCGCAGACCGTGGAGGACCTTGCGCCTCACAGCCTGATCGGCCCCGAGGATCTTGCCCGGCTGGGTGGGGTGCGCCTTCTGGGTCGCGCGCCGGTGCCGTCGGATTTCGGCCTGCGCACCGACAGCGATCTGGCGCAGCTGGCGTTGATCCGGGCTGGTGCGGGCATCGGCGTGATGCAGGAGGCCATAGCGGCACAGGACCCGAACATGGTGCGGGTCCTGCCCGGCTTCCGGCTTGGCCTGGAGGTCTGGCTTGTCCTCAATGCCGAGATGTCGGGCGTCGTGCCGGTCCGGCGTCTGGCGGACCATCTGGCGACGGAGGTCCGGGCGTTCTACGCCAGGGCCTGATCAGCGGACCCAGAGCCCTTCGCGTTTCAGGGCGTTGCGGATCATCTGTTCGCGGCGGGGCAGGTTCGCGCGGTCGAAAAGACTGCGGGCCTTCGCGCCTTCCCCCTGGATGACCATCCGCTTGAAAGCCCCCCACTGCCGCAGGACGGGGCGGAGGGCCGGGTCTTCGGCGATAGCTTCCAGGACCGCGACGGCCCTGTCGCTGTCGCGGGCATAGAGCAGCGGCAGGGTGCGGTAGTGGCAGGTGGCCGACCCGTCCAGCGCCGAAAGCTCTGGCCCCGGACGCCCGCCGCCGAAGGAATGGATGACAAGCGGCAGGGCGATCTGGTCAAGCCAGGGGTAAAGCTCCTGGCAGACCAGCGCCTCGGGCGGGTTGTCGCGGATGTTCCGGGCATAGGACAGGAAGCGGTTGCCGAACGCTTGCGGGCTTTGATGGAAGAACCAGCCCGCGTTGAAGTAGAGATAGCGCTGCCAGTAATCCGGCGGATTGGAGGTGTCCCATGTGCTTTCGAAGTCCAGGCCGAACCGGTCATAAAGTGCTGCCCAGGTTTCGGTCAGCGTCGGCCCGTAAAGCTCGATCTTCGGCCAGGTGTTTTCACGCCGCATCGAGGCGGAGGGGCGGGAGAAATCGAACGGGATCGCCGAGACCGGGCCGGTGATCAGCGTATCGGTATCCAGAAACAGGAACGGCGCGTCGGGCAGGGCGGCCAGCGCTTCGATCTTGTTGCCATTGGGGTAGTCCGACCCGAAGGTACGGGTCTCGAACGGCAGGATGGTCGCGTCGAGGGCGGTCAGGGTCTTGCGGGCCCGGTCCGACATCCGGGGATCGTCCGGCCATTTCGGGCCGGGCTGCGGTTCGGCGATGTAAAGCGTGCCGGAGAAACCGGGATCGGAGTGGCGCAGCGAAGCGGCCAGCAGGATCGCCTCGTGCTCCAGCCGCCCGGACTGGCCGATGGCGAGAAGGTTGAAGGTCATGCCCCGGGCGTGAAGCGCAGGGAGAGGCAGGACATGCCCCCGTCCAGCTTGGCGCATTCCGAATTGCCGATTTCCCGGACCGTCAGCCCCGCCGCAAGGATGGCGTCGCGGGTCTTCGGGAAGCCTGCGGGCATCAGGACAAGATCGTTGAAGCGGATGGTGTTGGCGGCGGCCTCTTCGCCCGTCGCCACGTCGATGACGCGGTAGCCTTTGAAGCAGCCCGAGGCGGAGAGGCGTCTTGTCGACAGGACGGTGTCCGCGTCCAGAAGCGAACAGTCGGTCTTGAAGTGGAGGACGCCCGGCGGGGTGTGAACCTCGCGGACCTTGTGGCCCCAGGGTGCGACGAGGCGCGTCAGGTCTGCGATCCCGGCGGCGTTGGTGCGGGCTGACCGGCCAACAAGGATCTCGCGTTCGGTGACCAGGATGTCGCCGCCTTCGATGAAGCTGTCCTTGGCCGTGATGGCGACGACCTGGCCGTAAAGCGCCTGAAGGTGCGGGGCCATTTCGGCCGCCTCGCCCAGCCGCGACGGCGCGCCGGGGCGCATGATGACGGCCCCTTGCGGCAGGCAGAGCGCGGTATCCTCGACGAAGACGCTGTCGGGGAAGGCGTCAAGCGGCGGGAGTTCGATGACCTTCGCCCCGGTCTCGCGCAGGGTGGCGACATAGGCGGCGTGGTGGGCCAGCATCCGCGCAAGGTCGGGCGCGCCGGTGTCCATGGCGCGCAGGCCCGCAGTGATGCTGGCGGCCGGGCGGCGGGTGATGGCATGGCTGAAATGGGTGGAGAACGACATGGGTCACCGTGGATTGGCGACTGTGTCGCATCCCGAAGGGCCCTTCGCAAGTGTGGTGTCGTGGTCCGGCTTCGCCTAGCGCAGCTTCAGGCGGTAGCGGTCGGGTTCCTCGAAGACATCGATGGCCCGCGTGCCGGCCTTGATCTCTGCCCCATGCTCGACCCCTGCCGGGATCAGGTAGCTGTCGCCCGGACTATAGCGGCGGGTCACGCCGCCGATGGTGAAGAGGATCTCGCCGTCGACGACGGTGCCCCACTGCGCGCCGTGGGAATGCACCGGAAGGGTCATGTCCTTGTGGAAGGTGAAAAAGGCGACAAGGCCCGCGTCCGAGCGGAGCGCGGAGATCTGGACGACATCTTCCGGGAAGGGCACGTCGAGACCGGGAAAGGTCTGGAAGAAGGCGGGGAAGGGCATGGTGGCCTCGCAAACCGGTTTCTGGCAGGGACCAGCTTACGGCAAATGCGAGGGGCGGCGGAAATTTCCTCGACCGTGCCCGGCTACCCCGCCCAGGGCAATGTCAGCGCAGGGTGGAAGAGCCAGCGCCACCAGGCGTGGTCGAGGAACTGCCCGGCGAGGATCAGGAAGGTTAGGGCAAGGGTCAGGGCCATCGCGCTGCCGTACCAGAGCGTGGTCATCAGGCGCGACCGGGCCTGGGCGGGGACGGCGGCTTCGGAGGCCTGCGACCCGTCCCAGAGGCCCGGCCTCAGTCCCGCAGCGCGCGGGGCGGCACCGGCATAGGCGCGGGCGGCAAGGCAGCGCAACAGCCAGACCGACAGGAAGGCCATCGCGGCCAGGGCACGGGCGATCCGGCCCTGCAGGGCGGCACCTTCGTCGGGGCCGAGGTCCTCGATCCATGGCGCCCAGTCGGTGGCGGTGGTGATGAGCCCGCGCGCGGCGGCGAAGGGCAGGGCCGCCAGGGTGGTGGCCAGCATGAGCGCGGGCACCCGCCACCCGGCCTGAGCCAGAAGCGAGCGCAGACGGCGCAGCTCGAACGCGGCGGAGAGGCGGTCCTCGGCGGCAAGATGCGCCAGCATGAACGGCAGCGCGGGCAGGACAAGCGCTGCGACCAGCGCGCCGGTCAGAAAGACGCCGGGGCCGACGAAGGCCTGCTCATAGCCCTTGTTGAACGAATTCTCCCACCCCGCCCACCAGGCACCAAGCCAGAGAAGCGTGAAGGGCAACGTCCAGGCGAGAAGGGCGACAAGCGCGATCAGGCCGCTGCGGATGTTCGCCGCAAGCCCGCCGAGGACTCGGGCAAAGCGGCCCCTTTCGCGCGGGCCAAGGAGCCAGCCGGGCGCTTCCTCCGCCGCGCCAAACCGGCTGCGGGCAAGGTGGCCCTGACGGCGGGTGAGCCAGCCAAGCGCCAGGATCGCGGTGACCGGGCCGGTGCAAAGGAGCGTGCCGACGCCTGCGTTGAGCGCCAGCGTTCCAAGGCGGGCCAGACGACCGGGGCCATAGGCGGCGGGGGCCAGTTTCGGCACGCCGGTCACAGGAAGGCCCCTTCGATGGCGGTCCCTTCGGCGCGGGAGGCGGCAAAGCCCATGGCGGCGGCGATGGTTGGCGCGATGGCGGACTGGTCGACGGTGCGGTCGACCACGCCCTTGCCAATGCCGGGACCGAAGATCACCGCCCAGGTCTCATGCGCGGACCGCGAGTTGAAATGGTGCTGGAACGGCACCTCGGCCAGCGGGTTCGCGTCGCGACCGCAATCGGGGGTGATCACGAAGACGGTGTTGT
>JBIJDO010000035.1:0-13119 GCA_044344105.1 Tabrizicola sp. | reverse complement strand
CCGCCGGGACAAGGGTCCAGAGACGCGACAGGAGGGTTTCGTTCGCTCCGCCGCCGATGAAGACGGCGTCGGGGGGCGGGAGGCTGTCCAGGCCCTCGGGCGCGCGGGCTTCGGTCAGGCGGTGGCGGTGGGCAAGACCGAAGCTTTCGACATTCGCCCGGGCACGGGCGGCGCGGGCCGGGTCGGCCTCCAGCGCCTCGACCCTTGCACCTCCGGCCAGGAGCCACTCGATCCCGATGGACCCGGAGCCCGCGCCGATGTCCCAAAGCCCTTCGCCCGCGCGGGGGGCCAGGGCCGACAGGGTCAGCGCGCGGACCGGGCGCTTGGTGATCTGGCCGTCATGGGCGAAAAGGTCGTCCGGCAGGCCCGAGGCGCGGGGCAGGCCGGGGTCCGCCGCGTCGATGGCCATCGAGACCGGAGCGGCGATGTCGTCGGGGATACTCCCGGTGATCTCGCGGAGGCGTTCGTACGGGCCGCCGAGGCGTTCAAGCAGGGTCAGCCGGGCGTTGGGGTGGCCGTTCGCGGCAAGCCAGGCCACCAGGTCAGGAACGGCGGCCCCGTCGCGGAGGGTGCAGATCACCCGCACGCCCCGACCCAGCAGCGGGCGCAGGCGGGTGAAGGGGGCGGCATGCAGACCAAGGCAGAGCGTGTCCTCCAGCCGCCAGCCAAGGCGATTGGCCGCCAGCTGGAAGGTCGAGGGCACCGGGTGTGACGTCCATTCGCCAGGTCGAAGATGCGCCATCAGGCTGCCGCCCGCACCGAACCAGAACGGATCGCCCGAGGCGAGGACGACGGTTGGCCGGTCCCGCAGGCCAAGGACGGGGGTCGGATCGAACGGCACCGGCCAGGGCAGGCCCCGGTCGCCTGCACCCACAAGGGCGAGATGGCGGGGGCCGCCGAAGATGGCCGTCGCCGCGGCCAGCGCTTCGCGGCTTGCGGGCAAGAGCGAAGCCGGTCCATCCTCGCCAAGTCCGATGATCGTGAGCCAGGGATCAGCCATGCCCCGTGTCCTTCTTCTGGGCGGAACCACCGAAGCCGCCGCCATGGCCCGCGCGCTGGCGGCTGCCGGCGTGGATGCGGTCTATTCCTACGCGGGCCGGACCGAAGCGCCGGTCGCCCAGCCCCTGCCGGTGCGGGTGGGCGGCTTCGGCGGGGCTGCCGGGTTGGCGGATTACCTGAAGGCCGAAGGCATCACGCATCTGGTCGACGCCACGCATCCCTTCGCGGCACAGATCAGCCGGAACACGGTGGACGCCTGCATCGCCACCGAAGCCCCGCTGATCGCTCTGGAGCGGGAGCCTTGGCAGGCTCAGGAAGGCGACCGCTGGACCCATGTCCCGGACCTGGCCGGTGCCGTCGTCGCGCTGGGAGAGACCCCACGCTGCGTGTTCCTTGCCATCGGTCGGCAGAACCTCGCCGCCTTCGCCGGGGCGCCGCAGCACCACTACCTGCTGCGGCTGGTGGACCCGCCGACCGCACCGCTCCCCCTGCCGCATGCCGAGGCGGTGATCGCGCGGGGGCCGTTCACCGTGGCGGGTGACCGGGAGTTGCTGCAGACCCACCGGACCCAGGTGATCGTCGCCAAGAACGCCGGGGGCGCGGGGGCGGAGGCAAAGCTGGCGGCCGCGCGGGACCTGGCACTGCCGGTCGTGCTGATCGACCGCCCGATGGTGCCGGACCGCCCCGTGGCCCGGACGGTGGCCGAGGTCATGGCCTGGCTGGGTCTCTAGCGGGCGGCTCGTCGAGCACATCGTGCACTCCTCGCGGAGCGTCGCCGAGGAGGACACGAAGTGAACGACGAGGATCCCCCCGTTCATCGCACGCTCCGGGGCGAATAGACCCAGCGCCCGACGCGGCGGGTGGCGGCGTTGCCGACGATGACCACCGTACGCATGTCCGCCATGTCGGGTGTGGCCTCGCCGAGGGACACCGTCAGGATACGCTGGTCGAGGGTCGAAACGGCGCGGGCGAAGGTGATCAGGCGGTCCGGCCCGCATTCCTCACGCAGCACGCCAAGGGCTTTCGCGAATCCCTCCGGGCGGCTGGCCGAGCGGGGGTTGTAGAAGGCCATGGCGAAATCGGCGCGGGCGGCGTGGCGCAGACGGGTCTCGATCACCGCCCAGGGCTTGAGGTTGTCGGAGAGGTTGATGCAGGCGAAGTCGTGACCCAGGGGTGCGCCCGCCGCCGCCGCCGCCGCCAGCATCGCGGTGATGCCGGGCAGGACGCGGATGTCCAGCGCCTGCCAGTCCGCGCGGCCCTCCAGCGCCTCGAACACGGCGGAGGCCATGGCAAAGACGCCGGGATCGCCGGAGGAGACGACGACGACGCGACGACCGGAGGCGGCCATCTCCAGCGCGGCACGGGCGCGGTCAAGCTCCACCCGATTGTCGGACGGGTGCAAGGTCAGCCCGTCGCGCGGGGCGACGCGGGCGACGTAGGGGATGTAGCCGACCACATCCGTCGCTTGCGCCAGCGCCGCCGCGACCTCGGGCGTCACCAGCCGGTCATCCCCCGGCCCGAGGCCCGCGATGGCAAGCCAGCCCCGATACTGCCCGCCGGTCATTCGGCGATCTCGGGACGGCGGCCATGGCCGTGGACGAGGACGATCGCGAAATAGGGGCAGTCGTTCACGTCGACATCGGCAAGGCGCGCCACCCGCTGCCCCGGCATGGTGCCCCGCTCCACGATCCAGGCTTCCTGCAGCCGCCCCGTCCGCTCCAGCGCGCGGCGCACGCGGGGCAGGTTGCGCCCGGTCTTCATCACGACAAGTGCGTCGGCCTCGGTCATGTGGCGGACAAGGTCGTCTTCCGGCAGCGTGCCCATCAGCACCGTCAGCACGTCGTCGCCCCAGGTGATCGGCGTGTCGGTGGCGTGCCAGCAGCCGGTCATGCCGGTGATGCCGGGGATCACCTCGACCGGGACCCGGCCCTGCAGGCGGGAATGGAGATGCATGAACGAGCCGTAGAAGAACGGGTCGCCTTCGCAGAGCACCACGACATCCTGGGTCGCGGCCAGCCTCGCCAGGCGGTCGGCCCAATCGTCGTAGAACCGGGCCAGGGCGTCGGTATAGGCCGGGCTGTCGAAGGGAAGCTCGGTGGTGACCGGGTATTCCATCGCATGTTCGATGGCGGAAGGGTGCAGCATCCCCTCGACGATCCGGCGGGCCTGCCCGGCACGGCCTTCCTTGCGGAAATAGGCGACGTGTTTCGCGGTGCCGATCGCGCGGGCGGCCTTGAGGGTCATCAGGTCCGGGTCGCCGGGGCCAAGGCCCGCACAGATGACGCGGCCCATGGTCATTCCTTCCGGCTGGCGAGGGCGTTGACGGCAGCGACGGTGATGGCGCTGCCCCCAAGGCGGCCCTTGACGATGACGCTTGGTGCCGGGGGGGCATCCATCAGCGCGTCCTTGGACTCGGCCGCGCCGACAAAGCCCACCGGGCAGCCGATGATCGCGGCGGGGCGGGGGCAGGCGGGGTCTTCCAGCATGTTGAGAAGATGGAAGAGGGCTGTCGGGGCGTTGCCGATGGCGACCAAGGCCCCCGCGAGGTGGGGTCGCCAGAGTTCGAGGGCGGCGGCGGAGCGGGTGTTTGCCATCTGCCTCGCAAGCTCGGGGACCTGCGGGTCATGCAGGGTGCAGATGACTTCATTGCCCTTCGGCAGGCGGGTGCGGGTGATGCCCTCGCTGACCATCCGCGCGTCGCAGAGGATCGGCGCGCCGTCCTCCAGCGCGGCACGTGCGGCGATGGCCATGCCGGGGGTGAAGCGGATCTGCGGGGCCAGCTCCACCATCCCGGCGGCGTGGATCATGCGGACGGCGACGATCTCTTCCTCAGGGGTGAAGCGGGCGAGGTCGGCCTCGGCCCGGATCATGGCGAAGCTCTGCAGGTAGATCGCAGCACCGTCGGTTTCATAGCGGTGGGGCATGGGGGGCCTTCAGAACAGCGGAGAGAGCCTCGGGCGCGAGGCCCCGCAGGCTGGGGGTGTCGGAGGCGGAGCCGTCGAGGATCAGGTCATACCCCGTGTCGCTGGCGGTCACAGTCAGGGGAGACGCGCCGGGATGGGCACAACCCTTGGCGCAACCGGACAGATGCAGGGCCTGACCCGCAGGCAGATGCGGGGCCAGCGCGCGGGCAAGCCGACGCGTTTCGCCAAGTGCCTGCGGGCAGGCGGGCGCGCCGGTGCAGGCGGTGATGCGCAGGATCGGATCGGCGGGATCGGTGATGAGGCCGGGGATCGCGGGGAGTGTCTGCGCGCCGAGAAGGAACAGCATCCGCCACGGCGTCGGGCGGATCTCGTGGCCAAGGGCGGCGAGGTGGTGCAGCGTCTCGGCCTGCATCTGGCCGAAGGCGAGTGCGACGAGGGCTCCGTCCGGGCGGAGGCCGGGGGTCGGTGTCGGAAGCGGTTCGGCGGGGGCGAGGGTGCAGTCTGGCGGGATGGTGCCCTGGGCGATCAGCGCAGCCATCCGGCCCCGGCCATTGGTGATCCCGCCGTTTGCGACGAACCAGTTGGCCATCGCGAGGGCGCTTCGGGCGAGGTCGGCGACGGGTTGGCCGAGCGGGTGACCGTCCGGGCGCAGGATCAGGGTGCCGTCCGTGGCCCGTTCGACGCGGATATCGGCGGAGGCCCCGGTCAGGACCGGACGGGGTCCGCTGTCGAGCGCGAAGCCGAACTTGGCCGGAAGTTTCGGCATCCGGGCCAGCGCTGCGGTGAGGGCGTCGGCAAGGGCGGTGGTCTCGGCATCGCGGAACGGGGTGACGATGAGGTTGCGGAGGGATTCGGTCCCGATGTCGGGGTCGATCAGGCCGTGCGCGCCGAGGTCGCCGATCAGGCGCGGATGGGAGGCTTCGGTCACGCCGCGCAGTTGCAGGTTGGCGCGGGCGGAAAGGTCGATGATCCCGTTGCCGTGGGTTTCGGCGGCCTGCGCGATGGCTTCGGCCTGCGGCGGGGTGAGGCGGCCGAGCGGCGGGCGGATGCGCACGACAAGGCCGTCGCCGGATTGCATCGGGCGCAGGGCACCGGGGCACCAGCCCTTGATCTCCCAGGCCGTCATGCGGCGCGCCTGCGGGTTGGGGCGGTTTTCGGATTGAGCGCTGACGCGCGAAGACTCCTTGTCTCGCCTCTGCGCGGCGCAAGGGCCGCGCAACCGGCTCGGGGACAAGAGCCTCCGGCGGGGATACTTGGGCAAATGTGAAAGGCAGGACTCATGCCGCACCGTCCAGCCTTGCGGCGATGGCGTTGCGCCGGGTCTGCCAGAGGCCGGCATCGCGCAGGCGGCGGAAGAGGTCTTCCATGGCGGCCAGGGCAGCGGGGTTCTCGCGGGCGAGGAAGTCGCGGACCGCGTCGCGCCCCAAGGTGGCGTCGTGGTAGAGGTCGAAGAGATGCGGCGGCACGACCCCAGCCAGATGCGCGAAGGCGGCCATGTGGTCGAGGGTGGCGGCGATCTCGGCGGCACCCCGGAAGCCGTGGCTCATCATGCCTTCCGCCCATTCGGGGTTGGCGGCGCGGGCGCGGGTGACGCGGGCGATTTCCTCGGTCAGGGTTCTTGCGTGCGGGGTGTCGGGGCGGGTGGCGTCGAGGTGGTAGAGGATGGGTCTGGCTCCGCCGAGTTTGGCCACGGCGGCGGCGAAGCCGGCTTCGTGCGCGGCGTAATCGGCGGCGATCAGGACATCGGTTTCGGGCAGGTCCTGGGCATGGACGAAGCTGTCTGACGCAAGGACTCGGGCTTCGAGGGCGGTGCGGGCCTCATGGGACTGGCCGTCTTGGCCGATCGCCCAGCTTGAGGCGTTGAGCCAGGCTTCGCCTGCGGCGGCGCGGGCCTCAATGGTGAAGGTATCGGCGGCGGTGCCCATCCCTAACCCGTAAAGGCCGGGTTTGGGGCCGAAGACGCGGGAGGCGCGGGTCGTGTAGGGGTTGTCTTCGGGGGATTCGTCGCGATGGGAGAGCGCCTCGGCTCCGGCCTCGAACAGCTGCGCGAGGGTCGGGAACACGTCGCGGAAGAGGCCGGAGACGCGGAGGGTGACGTCGATTCTTGGTCTGCCCAGAAGGGCGAGGGGGAGGATTTCGAAGCCGGAGACCCTTGCCGATCCGTCATCCCATTTCGGGGCGAGGCCCGCGAGGTGGAGCGCCATGGCGAATTCCTCGCCCGCCGTGCGCATGGTGGCGCTGCCCCAGAGGTCGACCACCAGCCCGCGCGGGTAGTCGCCGTGGTCCTGCAGGTGGCGGCGGATCAGCTCCTCGGCCAGTTTGACGCCTTGCGCATGGGCGTTGCGCGACGGGACGGCGCGGGGGTCGACGGTGAAGAGGTTGCGCCCCGTAGGCAGGACATCCGAGCGCCCCCGGTTCGGGGAGCCAGCGGGGCCGGGGGGGACGCGGTGGCCGTTCAGGGCGGTGAGGAGGCCCTCGCGTTCGCCCTTGCCCAGGCCGAAGATGTGCAGACCGACTCCGTACTGGCTTTCCTTCAGGTCGCAGACGAAGCGGTCGATGCGGGTGATCGCCTCGGCGGGGGTGGCGTTCGGGGCGAGGCCAAGGTCGGCGGCGACTCCCGACGCGGCGGCTTCGTCGCGGATGGAGGCGATCAGGCGGGTGCGGCGGGCGGGGTCGAGGCCGTCGGCGGTGGAGTATTCGTCGAGGAGGCGTTCGAGGCGTTGGAGTTCGGGCGGGACGGTGCTTTGGGCCAAGGGCGGGGGCAGGTGGCCGAGGGTGACGGCGCCGATGCGGCGCTTGGCTTGCGCCGCCTCGCCGGGGTCATTGACGATGAAGGGGTAGATGACCGGGGTGGGGCCGATCAGCGCCTCGGGCCAGCAGGTGTCACTGAGGGCGACGGACTTGCCGGGGAGCCACTCCAGCGTGCCATGCGCGCCCATGTGGATCAGGGCGTGGATACCCTGGGACCGAAGCCAGAGGTAAAAGGCGACATAGGCGTGGCGCGGGGTGCGGGAGAGGTCGTGGTAATCGCTGTCGCGGGTCGTGACCTCGCCACGTTCGGGTTGCAGCGCGACAAGGGCGTGACCGCGCCGGGTGGCGGGGAAGTGCAACTGGCCGTCCCGGACCGATGGGTCGGTGGCGGGGTCGCCCCAGGCTTTGTGCAGGTCCGTGCGGAGTGGTTCGGGGAGGGTTTCAAGGGCGTTGACGTAGTCGGCGAGGGGCCAGGTCAGGGTCTCGGACAGGGCCTGCGGCAGCGGTGCGCCTTCGGTCGTCTGGTAGCCTTCGGCAGTCAGAGTTTCGAGGAGGGCGTCGGTCGAGGCCAGCGCATCGAGGCCGACGGCATGGGCCATCTGATGCGCGCGGCCGGGGTAGGTGGAAAGGACGATCGCCAGTTGGCGGTCGCTGGCGGGGGTGGTGGCGAGGCGGTGCCAGTGTCTGACGCGGTCCACGACGGCCGCGATCCGCCCGTCGTCGGCGCGGTGGGCGAAGCGGGAGAATTGCAGCTCCGGGTGGCGTTTGCCGGGGGATTTGTGGCTGATCAGGCCGGCGAAGAGGCGGCCGTCTACCTCGGGCAGGACGACGTGCATGGCAAGATCGGCGGGGGAGAGGCCCCGGTCGGAAGCGGCCCAGTCGCGGCGGCGGTTGGTGGAGAGGGCGACCTGGAAGACCGGGCATTGGGCTGCGTCGAAGGGGGTCGCGCCACTGTCGGATCTGGCGGAGAAGGCGGTGGCATTGAGGATGGCGACGGGCGGGTCTTGGCTGAGGTGGGCGGAGAGCCAGTCGGCGACGCCAGGGGCCTTGAGGCTGGGCGCGAAGGCGCCGTAGGCTGCGAAGCCCTCGGCGCGCAGCGCGTGGATCAGGGCGTCGACGGGGCCGGTGTCGCCGGAAGTGAGGTCGCTTCGGTAGAAGGTGACGAGGACTTGGCCCTTGGCGGGCCGCCCCTCCTCCCCATCCCTCCCCCCCTCCCCATCCCGCCCCCCCTCCCCATCCCTCCCCCACGTGGGGGGGAGGGAGGCGCGGGCTGATGCGTCGGAATGATCTGCCGGTGGTGTGCTGGCGGCATCGGCGGCGGCCGGGTGCCTCCCCTCCCCCGCTGTGGGGAGGGGATGGGGGTGGGGGGAGGGTTCAGGAATGACCCCACCGTCGGGATCGTAGAACCCCATCTGCGGCACGGTCTTGTCGCCGGAGACCGGCGCGGCATAGATGCCCGCCGCCAGCGCCAGTTGCGCCAGCGCGGCATGGGCGGCGACGGCCCCGCCTTCGTCGCAGAGCGCCTGCAGGCGGCGGAGGGTGGAGACGGGAAGCGTGGAGAGTTCATCGAGGCGCGGGTCGGGGCGGCCGTCGGCGGGCAGGATGGCGAGCGCGGTGCCGTTGCGGCGGGCGAGGTCCTGCAGTGTGGCGAGGCCGTAGGGCCAGTAGGCCTCGCCGCCGATCAGGCGGACGAGGATGGCCCTCGCGCCGGAAAGGGTGCGTTCGGCGTAGGTATCGACGGAAACCGGGTGCTTCAGGGCGATGATGTTGGCGAGACGGACGCTGGGTTGGAAACCCACCCTACGGGCGCGCTCATAGCCTGCCGTGAACGCCCCGAGGTCGCTGTCGGAGAAGGACAGGACGACGAGGTCGGCCGGGTCCTGCCCCGGATCATAGGGGGTGTCAGTCTCCTCCAGCCCATGCGTTTCGCGAAAGACGACGTGCATGTCAGCCCCCCGAGCAGGAGGGACGGCAGGCGACCTCGCCCCGGCCCTGCGCCGGGGCCTCTGGCGGTGTCTCGCGCGCAAGCCGGGGTCCCGGGTCAAGCCCGGGACGCGACGATCCTCTGACCGCCATGCACGCCCCCGCCTGCTCCGACACCCGCTCCACCCGTCAGGCCCCCAGCACCTTGCGGATCGCCGCCGGGTCGATGTCGGCGTGCTCGGCGATCACGACCAGTTGCGAGCGGCGCGGCGCGCTGCCCCAGGGACGGTCGAACTGCATCCGCACCCGCGCGCCGACGGCCTGGACCAGCATCCGCATCGGCTTGCCCGTCACCGCAACATGGCCCTTCACCCGCAGGATTCTTTGCGCGTCGGCAAGGGTCCGGATGGCGGCGGCCAGCGCCTCGGGATCGGCCACCTCCGGTAGATCGACGACGATGGTGTCGAAGTCATCATGTTCATGGCCGTCCTCACCGTCATGGTGCGAGGGCCGCGCCGCCAGATCATCCTCGGCCGCCGCATTGAGGCCCAGGATCAGGCGCGGGTCGATCACGCCTTCGGTCATCGCCAGCATCGGCACCGTCCGGGTCATCTCGGCGCTGATCAGCGTGCGGGCGGCTTGCAAGCCCGCCTCGCCGGCAAGATCGGCTTTCGACAGCAGGATCAGGTCGGCGCAGAGGATCTGATCCTCGAATACTTCGGCAAGCGGGGTTTCATGGTCCAGCGAAGGGTCGGCGGCACGCTGGGCATCGACGGCGGCGACGTCGGGGGCGAAGCGGCCGGCGGCGACGGCCTCGGCGTCGGCCAGGGCGATCACGCCGTCCACGGTGATGCGGCTGCGGATCGCGGGCCAGTCGAAGGCTTTCAGCAAGGGCTTTGGCAGGGCGAGGCCCGAGGTCTCGATCAGGATGTGGTCGGGGCGGATGGGCATGGCCATCAGCGCCTCGATCGTCGGGATGAAATCGTCGGCGACAGTGCAGCAGATGCAGCCGTTGGCGAGTTCCACGATGTTCTCGACGGGGCAATTCTCGTCGGCGCAGGACTTCAGGATGTCGCCGTCGACGCCCACGGTGCCGAATTCGTTGACGAGGATCGCCAGGCGTTTGCCCTGCGGGTTCTGCATCAGGTGGCGGATGAGCGTGGTCTTGCCCGCGCCCAGAAAGCCGGTGATCACGGTCACGGGAATCTTGGCCAGATCTTTCGGGTGTTCGGTCATTCGGCGGCCTCTGGCAGGGGGTGCGGGGGGATGCGGGCGATGGATTGCTTGCGGAACACGGCCGGGCGGTCGCGCCAGAGGACGATGCCGTCAGCGCTGGCCGCGTATTTCCCGGCGCCTTCCAGGATCGCGGGAACGTCGTCAGGGGTCAGGCGGCCGTAGACATAGGACCAGGCACCGGGCTTCGTCAGCGCGACGGTGCAGCCCGCGTCGCAGGCGGACAGGCACTCCACCCCGACGATCCTGACGCCCTGCGGCGGGACTTCGGCGGTCAGCGCGGCCAGGAGCCGTGTTCCGGGGCGGTCAACCCCGTCGGGTACCGGCTGGCCGGCCTTGCAGGTGGTGCAGACGAAAAGGGTAGTGCCCATGCTTGCCTTGTCCTTTGGCGAGAGGGGGGTGGGCCAGCGAGGGGCGACCCGAGCACGGGCCGCCGATCACCGGTCGCGGAACACCCCGTCCGCCGGTTACGTCCTTGCGCTGGCAGGTCTCCCGGCTTGCGGATACTGGGTTGCCCCACCGGCCCCCGCCTTCCCGGCGGATCGCCAGTGGCCTTGGGACCTCTCCGGTCACGGTCGCGGGGGCGGCTGCTTCCAGGTCGAATCCGGCCTGTCGCATTCCCTCTTCGCCTGTCATAAACAGGAACCAGCGCCAACCCACCTGAGCCATGGCACCCCCCCTTGTCAAGGACGCGACCGACCATGACCGAGACCATTGCGACACCGGACGCGCGGGCCGAGCTGGACCGGCACGCCCAGAAGATGGCGAAGAAGAAGGCCGCGCGCGACCGGATCATGGCGGGGAAGGCGGGGGAGAAGGGGCTGATCATCGTCCACACCGGGGCCGGGAAGGGCAAGTCCTCGTCCGGCTTCGGGATGATCCTGCGCTGCGTCGCGCACGGGATGCCCTCGGCGGTGGTGCAGTTCATCAAGGGGGCCTGGGACACCGGCGAGCGGCGGCTTCTGACCACGCATTTCGCCGACCTCTGCCAGTTCCACGCGATGGGCGAGGGCTTCACCTGGGAGACGCAGGACAAGGCCCGCGACATCGCTGCGGCGCGCGCCGGGTGGGAGAAGGCGAAGGAGCTGATCCGCGACCCGGCGATCCGGCTGGTGCTGCTCGACGAGATCAACATCGCGCTGCGGTACGACTATCTGGACATCGGCGAGGTGCTCGACTTCCTGACAGCCGAGAAACCCCCCTTGACGCATGTGGTCCTGACGGGGCGGAATGCGAAGGACGCGCTGATCGAGGCGGCGGACCTCGTGACCGAGATGACCTTGGTCAAGCACCCGTTCCGGGCCGGGATCAAGGCGCAGGCCGGGGTGGAGTTCTGAAGCTGCCCACGCGTGGGCAGATTTTCCGGCCCAAGAAAATCAATGGGTTGGTTGTGGGCGTTAACGGTTCGGAAAGACATGCAATGGAGGTTTCCCGGATGCGGAACACAGGTCTGATGCTGATGGCGGCGCTGCTTCTTCTGACGACGGCGGGCTGCGCGCCGCTGATCATCGGCGGGGCCGGAGCGGTGGTGGCCGACGAGGTGATCGAGCAGGATCAGGGCGGCGACGGTCTGTTCTAGGCGGGGATTTGCCGGTTGCATCGGCAGAGTCGGGGCGCGCCCCGACCTACGTGCGGTGCGCTGTAGCACACCCTACAGGTCGAGCGCGCTTTGGCGGGTGGTGTCCGCGCGGCGAGCGGGGAGGTGCGCGGCAATGCACCACTTCAAGCGGCTGGACTGCAGCAATTGCAGATGTGCCTGAGGTCGGGCATGGTGAAGTTAGGGGCATTTGCAGGACAAGTAGTGCATCCAGGAGGCGGCAGTGGCATGGTTCAGAAACCAGTATGTTTGCCCCGCATGCAGGTCCTGTTGGGACAGTGACTGGTCTTGCTGTTGCGATGATGAATGTCCCGAATGTGGAGAACGCGACATCTCTCCCATTTCCAGCGAAGATCAAACGGTTGTAGCAAAACCTGACAGCGATGGCTCCTGGAATCTCTGGCGATCACAGCCGGAGGCTGAGGAAAGCCCCTGTTACGTGTTGGTAGGCAAATTGCAGCTCGACAGGTCCGGCGGGTTACACTTCTTGGCACGTGTTTCGGCCACATGAAGACAGGCTTTGGCGAAGCAGCTGCGCGATTCGTAAGTGCAAGTCAGACTGCAAGAGTCGACACCGAGGACTGGGCTGGATCAAACATGTTCTGCCCGAACTGCGGTTGCACGGCGCTTGCGCGGTTTCCGGCGAACAAGCCTGTAGCCGATTTCTACTGCATTGAGTGCAAAGACCAGTATGAACTGAAGAGTCAAAGCACGGCGTTCGGTCGAAAGGTGGCCGATGGCGCGTATGAAACAAAGATCGAACGACTCAAATCAGACACTTCGCCGAACCTGATCCTTCTGCAGTACAATCGAGAAGAACGTCGGGTCGAGAATCTGACTGTCGTTCCGCGCTACTTCTTCCTTGCCCAAGCTATCGAAAAACGTCCACCGCTTCGGCCAACCGCAAGACGCGCCGGTTGGGTTGGTTCAAACATCTTGTTGGATCGGATTCCGGTTTCCGGGCAAATTTCCGTTGTCCGAAAAGGACTCGTCCGTGATCGCCATGCTGTGATTGAGGAATGGAATCGCCTGCGTTTCATCGAAGAACGTCAGGGCGAGGCGCGTGGGTGGCTCTTGGAAGTCATGCGCTGCGTTCAGAGGATTGGACGGTCTGATTTCACGCTGGCTGAGGCTTATGGTTTTGACCGAGAACTGTCGGCGATCTTCCCGCGCAACAACAACGTTCGCGCCAAAATCCGACAGCAGCTGCAGGTTCTCCGCGACGGTGGCTACTTGGAATTCCTCGGGAATGGCCGCTATCGCTTGAGATGATCTTTGGCCCTCTCGGCAAGAACGCACGAACGCTGCAGCAAGGCCGGACGCAGGAAAACATCCTCTCGACGCAGAAGCGCGAGCACAGCCGGAAGCCGGACGAGCAGTATGCGCTGATCGAAGGCTGCAGCAGCGGCCCCCGGCTTGAAATGTTTGCGCGCGGGCCGCGTGTCGGCTGGACGGTCTGGGGCAATCAGGCGGACGACTATGTTCCAACCTGGGACACCTATGCAAACCATTCACAGGCGGAAGTGGTTCCTCTCAAGCCTCGCAAGGCGGTCTGATCGGCATCCTCTCAGACAGGGTCTGTCGACAGGCGTCGGAGTTGCAGGGCGAAGATACCCGGACAGGTTGCCCACCCAGCCGGGGCCACGGTGCCGGTTCAGCCTTCCACAAACTCCCCCCGCGCATAGCCCTGCA
>JBIJDO010000458.1:0-3813 GCA_044344105.1 Tabrizicola sp. | reverse complement strand
CGGCTGGCCCCGGAAATGCTCGATCAACTCGCAGATGAAGGTCCCGGTGCCCGTCGCGGGGTCGAGTATCTCCACCCCAGGCTCGATCAGCGTCTTGCCAAAGTGCTTTTCGCACAGCCAGTCCGCCCCTTCGATCATGAAGCGCACGATCTCGTTCGGGGTATAGACCACCCCCAGCCGGTCGGCGGCCTTGGGGTTGTAGACCTTGTAGAACTGTTCGTAGATCAGTTTAAGGAAGGTCTGCTTTTCGGAATGCGCGGTGATCTGCGCCGCGTTGGCCTTGATCGCGGCATAGTAGGGCTGCATCGCCCGCAGCGCGTCGCGCTTGACGCCGCCGGTGAAGAACGCGTCCTCCAGCCGGGTCAGTTCGCGGGCGATGTTGTTCTCGCGGTGATACTGGCCGTCGTTGAAGACCTGGGTGAAGATCTCCTCGGTCAGGATGTGCTGGATCAGCATCTCCCGCACGTCTTCCTCGGTCAGGCCGGGGTTGATCGTCTGCTTGGCATGGGTCAGGAAGGTGCCGGCCTGCGCGGCGAAGGCCTGGTTGTCGCGGTAGGCCTCGCTGATCTTGGTGCGCAAGCCTTCCAGGATCGCGGGCAGGTCGGTGCCGAACTGGCGGACCGCGCTGCGGAACTCGGCGATCTCGGGGCGTTCATAGCCGAAGAACAGCGTGACCAGCTTCTCCAGCGCCGCCGGGTCGGTCATGTCGCAGCGCGTGACTTCGGCCCGGTTCTGATACAGCACCGCCGTCTCGCCGTTCTCGAAGACGATGTTGTCCTGCGGATAGCCCTTGCGCAGCTTCTTCTCGATCTCGCGGTCCAGATCGTCGGCGGTGTCCTTCGCCTCCCACCAGCCAAGCGGCACGCGGATGTCGTGCAGGACCACGCCATCCGGCCGGACCAGCGTCTTTTGCGGCGTCTCATAGGCGTGCTGCTGGACGAAGATCAGCTTCTGGTCGGTGGCCCAGTCCTCCAGGAGGCGCGCGAAGGCCTGGCTGACGATCACTTCGTTCGACGCGCCCGAGACCCGGCGAAGCTGCTCGATGCGCGAAAGGTAACTCTGGACCTGGATACGGCTCATGGCCGCCACTCAACCACAGCTTGCCCCTCTCCCGCAACCATGGATACCGCGCGGGCAAACCTTGCCAAATCCCTAATGCCCACAACCAACCCCTTGAAATCCCTTGGGCCGCCAAACTGCCCACGTGTGGGCACCTCACCCCATGAACTCCCCCGACAGGACCGTCGGCAGATGCTTTGCCACCTCCTCCCAGCTCTCCCCCCTCCCCCGCGATTGCCTCCATCCGCCCTCTGGACAAATCCGCTTCCCACCCCTCACCTTGGGCCCAAAGGAGCCCCCATGCCGCAGAAGATCATCATCGACACCGACCCCGGCCAGGACGACGCCGTCGCCATCCTCCTCGCCCTCGCGAGCCCGGAACTGGAGGTCCTCGCCCTCACCGCCGTCGCCGGGAACGTCCCCCTCGCCCTCACCCAACGGAACGCCCGCCAGATCGTCGAGCTTGCCGGTCGCACGACCCCGGTCCACGCCGGCCTCGCCGCCCCCCTGAAGCGCAAGCTCGTCACGGCAGAGCATGTGCATGGCAAGACCGGCCTCGACGGCATCCCCCTGCCCGAGCCGACCCTCCCCCTCCACCCGCAACCGGCGGTCGACTACCTGATCGAGACCTTGCGCGCCCATCCCCCGGGCACCATCACCCTCTGCCCCCTCGGCCCCCTGACGAACATCGCCGCCGCCTTCCTCGCCGCCCCCGACATCGTCGGGCGCGTACTGCAGATCGTCCTGATGGGGGGCGCCTATTTCGAGGTCGGCAACATGACCCCGGCGGCGGAGTTCAACATCTACGTCGACCCGGAAGCCGCGGATATCGTGTTCAAATCCGGCGTGCCCCTGGTGGTGATGCCCCTCGACGTCACCCACAAGGCCCTGACCAGCCGCGAGTGGGTGGAGGAGATGCGCGCCCTCGGCACCCCCGTCGGCCAGGCCGTCGCCTCCTGGACCGATTTCTTCGAACGCTTCGACGTGGCGAAGTACGGCAGCGCGGGAGCCCCCCTGCACGACCCCTGCGTCATCGCCTACCTCCTCGAGCCCGCCCTCTTCACCGGCCGCCACATCAACGTCGAGATCGAGACCGGGAGCGCCCTCACCCTCGGCATGACCGTCGCCGACTGGTGGCGGGTCACCAAGCGAGAGCCCAACGCGATGTTCATGGGCGGCGTGGACCGGGACGGGTTCTACCGACTGCTGACGGAGCGGTTGGGGAGGTTGTGAGGGGGTATGGGCACACGCTTGCTAATCTTCGAACAGGCCCCACACTTTTCCACATTCTAGCCAGCGCTTTATGGTAGAGCACTTGGTCAAGAGATTGGCCCGCAATGAGCAAGCAGTTGAAATTTAAAGAAGAACTTCCAGAGGACTGCCCATTTCCCGATTCGCAAGACGTTGCGCTAGAAGATGTGTGGCGCTTTCTGGAGGGCGCAGAAGTGACGCCTGGATGTTTCGACTCCTACTCTAAGAAGGGAAAGCCGGTTCATCCCAGTGCTACGCCATGCCAATGGTCGTCGTGTTCACTCTTTATCGGGGACTCTTACAGCGCTGCTGCGTTGAAACTTCCGCGGTTCAAGAAGTTCCTTGCACGAGCATTGCTGTCTGTACCTAGTGGATCTGGGCGTTCTTACATCAAAGAAAAGCACGTTGATTTTTGGGCCTTTGAGCATTTTGACTTCTTTGGTGATCAAAAGATTCGGCGCATTAGGGGGCGCCTTGACGCCGTTCTGTTCGAGACGGACGTAGCAGATATTGCGTTGCTTTCCCGAAAGCAAGGTACGGGGGTTCAGCACTTTCTGGCTTGCGCCATCCCCGATACTGACGGCTTCGTGGATCACTACCTTGCAGTGTTTGTAGTACGTGCACACTTGGATAAATACTTTAATGAACAGTGTGATCTGCGTTTCTTGTTCACCTATGCGGGCGGAAAGAAGTTCTATAGGATTGACAAGCTCGTTCACGCTGACCGAGGGATGACAATTCTAGAAGAGTTCCAAGGTGAGGTCACGGAGGCAATGCTTCCTGATGGCAGATTCTTCGCTTCTGCACATACCTCAAACTACGGCCTCAACGATATCGCCAGCGGCGAGCAACGACTGTTGATTGATGGAAACTGGGATATGCAAGAGTTCGGGACCTTCTATCAGAAGTTTTCTGACCTCTACAGCTACGAGCAGGCTATCAAGTACGTAGTCGAAGGCGTTTCATCCAAGACTACAGGGGTGTATACAGCTTTTCGAACCAAGCCGTTCAAGGGCGGTTCAAGCTATGTCGGGTTCTTCTCCGATCTGATTGGACTTATTCCATTCAGAGAACGGCCAGCGCTTGATGGTATCGTTTATCACTCGCCTGGACACGTTGACTTACGCGGTGAAGATACAATCTTGGACGGAGTACAGGAAAGCATCCAGGCGTTTCTGAACGATCTCGAAGCAATAATGAATGCGCATGACAACCTTAAAGGATTCATGAGCAAGTCGGGTCTTTTGAAAGTTACTGGGCGAAGTGCTTCTCCTAGCAATGAAGTTCTGAATACCCTGCGAGAGCTTTCTTCGAATTTCTTTGCGGTGCTACCGATCCGCGGAAAGACAGAATTGATGGAGCTAACCGACGGAAATCTTGTTGTTCGGGCAAAAATTGGTCTGGCTCTTTACAGGAGGCTTCGGACAACTTCACAATTCTTTGCTCAGGGGCGTCTCAGTTTTGACGCTTGATGATTAGCAAGCCGTTGGGTGCACAACCTCA
>JBIJDO010000275.1:0-4494 GCA_044344105.1 Tabrizicola sp. | reverse complement strand
CGGGTTTTCAGCGTCGAAAGTGACAGGGACTGGGCCGACCGGGTGGCAGCGGAACTTGCACATATGTCGGACCGGGCGCAGGTGCATCACGTTGATATCGGGCCCACCGGCGAGTGGGGGGCACCCACCGACGAGAATGCGCACCGACGGTTCCACACCTATGCCCTGTCGGTCTGGGACCGTCCGGATTTCGTCGTGCCTGACCTGGTGCTGATCGACGGCCGCTTCCGCGCGTCGTGCCTTGTCGCGGTGCTGCTCCGGGCGACGAAACCGGTCACGGTGCTGTTCGACGACTACCTTCGCCGCCGCTACTACCACGGCGTCGAACGCCTGGCCCGCAAGGAAGAAATGGTCGGCCGCATGGCCCGCTTCACCGTCACGCCCGGCGCGATCCCGGCGGACATGGTCACCGAGGCCATTGGCTGGTTCACCGACCCGCGCTGACCCGATTGCAAGTTCAGGAAAGAAAAATGCTGGAAATCAATAACCTGCACGTCAAGCTTGAAAAAGAGGACAAGGTGATCCTTCGGGGTGTCGACCTGAGGATCGGCGCGGGCGAGGTGCATGCGATCATGGGGCCGAACGGGTCGGGCAAGTCCACCCTGTCCTATGTCCTCGCGGGCCGGGACGGCTATGAGGTCACCGAAGGCTCGGCCACGCTGGAGGGGCAGGAACTGCTCGGGATGGAACCGGAGGAGCGCGCGGCGGCGGGTCTGTTCCTGGCTTTCCAGTATCCGGTGGAAATCCCCGGCGTCGGCAACATGACCTTCCTGCGCACGGCGGTGAATGCACAGAGGAAGGCGCGCGGCGGGGAAGAACTGAGCGCGGGCGAGTTCCTGAAGGCGGTCCGCGAGAAGGCGAAGACCCTGAAGATCGACGCCGAGATGCTGAAGCGCCCGGTGAACGTCGGCTTCTCGGGTGGCGAGAAGAAACGCAACGAAATCCTGCAGATGGCCATGCTGGAGCCCCGCATGTGCATTTTGGACGAAACCGACTCGGGCCTTGACGTCGATGCGATGAAGCTGGTCGCGGACGGGGTCAACGCGCTTCGCAGTGCCGGGCGGTCGTTTCTGGTGATCACGCACTACCAGCGCTTGCTCGACCACATCAAGCCGGACGTGGTGCACATCATGGCGGCGGGCCGGATCATCAGGACCGGCGGCCCGGAACTGGCGCTCGAGGTCGAGACCAACGGCTATGCCGACATCCTGGGCGAGGTGGGCTGATGGCTTTGCCGAAGGCGAAAGAGGACGCGCTGGCCGCCCGGCTTGCGGGCCTGCCGCAGAGCTTTGGCAGGGGCTGGCTGTCGGTCGCGCGCGGCGAGGCCCTGGCGCGGCTGACGGCGACGGGACTGCCCGCCCGGCGCGACGAATACTGGCGCTACACCGATCCCGCCAGCCTGAATGCAGCCGAGGCGCCCTTCGCCCGCCGGTTTGACGCCCGTGACGAGGCCAGCCCCTTCGACGGGATGGACCGGCTGAAGATCGTCTTTGTGGACGGCGTCTTCGACGCGGCGGCCTCGGATGACCTGACGCTGTCCGGCGTCACCATCGAGCGGCTGGCCGTGGCCGGAGGCACCGACATCCATTGGGCGCAAGGCACCTATGGCATGCTGGAGGCGCGGGGCCAGAGCCCGGTCGCGCGGCCCTTTGCGGCCTTGAACACGGCCTTTGCCAGCGATGGTGTCCTGATCCATGTGACGGGCAGGGCGGCAAAGCCGGTCTCGCTGATTTACGTCCACAATTCCGAGACTTCGGATGCGATCCTGCATAATTGCGTTAAGCTGGAGGCAGGCGCGGAACTGACGCTTCTGGAGAACGGTCCGGCGGCGGCACGGCTCTCAAAGGTGCTGGAAGTCGAGATCGCCGACCGGGCGAGGTTTCATCACATCCGCCTGCAGGGCCGCGACCATGACCGCCGGGCGGTGACGCATGTCTTCGCCCGCCTCGGGTCGCAGTCCGAGATGCGGTCCTTCACGCTGACCGCGAACGGGCGACTGACCCGCAACGAGACGGTGGTGGAACTGGCCGGGGCCGAGAGCCGGGTGCATCTCGCGGGGGCGACGGTCGGGGATGGGGAATTTCACCACGACGATACGGTCTTCGTCACCCATGCCGCCCCGGCCTGCGAAAGCCGGCAGGTGTTCAAGAAAGTGCTGATGAACGGGGCCACGGGCGTATTCCAGGGCAAGATTCTGGTCAGGCAGGGCGCGCAGAAGACCGACGGCTACCAGATCAGCCAGTGCCTGCTTCTGGACGGCGACAGCCAGTTCCTGGCCAAGCCGGAGCTGGAAATCTATGCCGATGATGTGAAGTGCAGCCACGGCTCGACCTCGGGGGCGATCGACGAGACGGCGCTGTTCTACCTGCAGTCGCGCGGCGTGCCGCGCCGGACCGCGCAGGCGCTTCTGGTCCTGGCCTTCCTGGCCGAAGCCATCGACGAGATCGCCGACGCCACGATTGCCGAGGACATCCGCGCCCGGCTGGAACGCTGGCTTGCGCGGCACGGGTCGAAAGGGGCGGCATGACGGTTTCTGCGGATCTTGTGGCCACATGGCGGCGTCCGCGCCAGGTCCTGCGCCGCCACCTGGCGCGCGGGAAGTCCGAGGCCTTTGCCCTCTCGCTGCTGCTGGTCTTCCTGATCCTCGCCTTTGTCGGACAGTGGCCGGGCGCCGCGCGCGCCGCCTTTCTGGCGGGCGAGACCTCGGCCTGGCCACGCATCCTGCCCACGGCCTACGGCCTGCTGGCGGCGATCCCGTTCCTGTACGGGCTGGCCGCCCTTGGTCACCTGGTCGCGCGGAGCCTGGGCGGGCAGGGGACCTGGTATGCGGCAAGGATCGCGCTGTTCTGGGCGCTGGCGGCGGTCGGGCCGCTGATGCTTTTGCAGGGGCTGGTCTCGGGGATGATCGGGCCGGGGCCTGCCCTGACGGCGACGACACTGGTGGTCGGCGCGGCATTTCTTTGGCTCTGGGCCACATTGCTGGACGAGGCTGAGCGGGGGGGGATGCCGGAATGACCCTGACCGACCGGCTGATCTCGCTGGCGCAGTTGACCCTGCAGGACCCCCGCCAGGCCACGCGCGCGCTGTTGGCCGAAGACGTCCCTTTGCCCGCGCGCACGGCGGGTCTGTTGCTGGTGGCGGTTCTGTCGGCGCTGCTGGCCAGCCTGCAGGCGCGGCTGGGCGGCCAGGTTCTTGACCCGGTGTCGGCGCTGATACTGGCAAGCCCGTTCCGGGCAGCAGTGGTCCAGTGGCTGTTTCTGGGGCTGTCGGTGATCCTGATCTACCGCGTCGGGCGAGCCTTTGGCGGCAAAGGACAACTGGCCGATGCGCTTCTGATCGTTGTCTGGCTGCAGCTCTTGATGCTGGCCTTGCAGGGGCTGCAACTGGCGGTTTCGCTTGTGTCGCCCTCGCTTGCCGGGATCATCGGTCTGGCCGGTTTCGCGCTGTTCTTGTGGCTGATGACCGCCTTCATCGCCGAACTGCATGGCTTCGCCTCACGCGGGGCGGTCTTTGCCGGGATGCTTGCGACGATCCTGGCCACCGGGTTTTTCCTTGGGATCGTCGTCATCCTTCTCCTGGGACCGGAGGCTTTCATCGCAAATGTATGACGTCGACAAGATCCGCGCCGACTTTCCGATCCTGTCGCGGCAGGTGAACGGCAAGCCATTGGTGTATCTGGACAATGGTGCGAGCGCGCAGAAGCCGCAGGTGGTGATCGACGCGGTGACGCGGGGCTACGCGGAAGAATATGCCAACGTGCACCGGGGCCTGCATTTCCTGTCGAACCTCGCGACGGAAAAGTACGAGGCGACGCGCGGCATCCTCGCCCGGTTCCTGAATGCCGGGTCGGAGGACGAGATCGTCTTCACCACCGGCACGACGGAAGGCATCAACCTTGTCTCCTACGCCTGGGCCGCGCCGCGCCTGCAGCCGGGGGACGAGATCGTGCTTTCGGTGATGGAGCATCACGCCAATATCGTGCCCTGGCACTTCCTGCGCGAACGGCAGGGGGTGGTGCTGAAATGGGTCGAGGTGGACGGCAATGGCGACCTTGACCCGCAGGCCGTGCTGGATGCCATCGGGCCGAAGACCCGGCTGGTCGCGGTGACGCACATGTCGAACGTCCTTGGCACCGTGGTCGATATCGCCGCGATCTGCCGGGGCGCGCGCGAAAAAGGTGTGCCGGTCATGGTCGACGGGTCGCAGGCGGCGGTCCACATGCCGGTCGACGTGCAGGCCATAGGCTGCGATTTCTATGCGGTGACGGGGCACAAGCTCTACGGTCCTTCCGGCTCGGGCGGGATCTACATCCGGGCGGACCGGCAGGCCGAGATGCGCCCGTTCCTGGGCGGCGGCGACATGATCCGCGAGGTGAGCCGCGACCGGGTCACCTGGAACGATCCGCCGATGAAGTTCGAGGCGGGGACGCCGGGGATCGTGCAGCAGATCGGCCTTGGTGTCGCGCTGGACTATCTGACGGGCCTTGGCATGGCG